>JBJXGO010000221.1:0-14811 GCA_046160345.1 Saprospiraceae bacterium | reverse complement strand
GGTCTTCGAAGACCTCCGAGGTCTCCTTCAACCGTCCACCGAAAAATTTGCGCCATCGGTGTTCATCTTTCCCGATGGACCACCCTGCACGGCTGGGCTTTCAATGTAAATACCCCGCTTGAATATTATAATCATATAATACCATGTGGTATTGCCGACACGGATAAAACCGTAACTTCAATGTCGCAATTGCTTGGGCATGAAATAGATATGGAAGAGGTAAAGAAAAAATTGAAGCGCCATTTTGGAGAGGTGTTCGAGTGTTTGGTGGTAGGATAAGCGACCTTTGCTTTTTGCTTGATGCTTTTTGCTCTTTTCTGCCCCTGGTCTGTTTACTTTTGCCTGTTCAAAATCATCACTCAATCGCTCATGGGAGACATACATACGCAAGACGACTGGAAACTCGAACAACAAGAGTGGCTTGAGGCCCTCGAAGAAGTCATTGATAGTCAAGGGAAAGTGCGTTCAGAGGAGCTCTTTCAATCTCTTCGCCGGCTTCTTGCCCGGCATGGCGCTGCTACCGGCGGTTCGGCCCTCAACACGCCGTATATGAACACGATTGCAGCTGAAGACCAGCCAGCTTACCCTGGCGACCAGGCTCTTGAGGAGAAAATCGAAAATATTATCCGTTGGAATGCCCAGGCGATGGTGCTTCAAGCGCAGGACAAAAACTTTGCACTTGGCGGGCATATCGCCACCTATGCAGCCTGCGCTACTATGTTAGAGGTGCTCTTCAACCACTTTTTGCGCAAACGTTCGGCCGAATACGGTGGCGACCTTTTGATGTTTCAAGGCCATGCATCGCCGGGCATTTATGCTCGGGCCGTGTTCGAGGGCAGATTGCCAGAACAAGCCATTGCCGATTTTCGGCAGGAGACAATAGGCGGTGTTTCCAGTTATCCGCACCCTCGCCGGATGCCTGATTTTTGGCAGGCTCCCACTGTGAGCATGGGTTTGGGGCCTATGACAGCGATCTACCAGGCACGGTTCGCCAAATACCTGGAAAACAGGGGATTAAAGCCCGAAAACGGCGGCAAAATTTGGCATTTCATTGGCGATGGAGAGATAGACGAGCCTGAGATCTACGGCACCATTGGCATGGCAAGTCGGGAGGAATTGAACAATCTCGTGTTTGTGGTCCACTGCAACTTGCAACGCCTGGATGGACCCGTTCGCGGCAACGGCAAAATTGTCCAGGAAGTGGAAAGGCACTTTTTTGGGGCCAGCTGGGAAGTCATCAAAGTGGTATGGGCCAGTGAATGGGACGAGTTGCTGGCAAAAGACGAGGAGGGCCTTTTGTTGACCCGTTTTGAATCTATGGTTGACGGTAATTTTCAGGAACTTGCCTCAGCCAACGACGGTGCATTGACCCGCAAAATGCTTATTGGGGACGATACCCTTAGCGAACAAATTTCAGCCTTGTTGATTGGTTATACGGACGATGATTTGAAAAAACTGAGACGGGGCGGGCATGATGCAGCCAAAATTTTCGCAGCCTACGACCGCGCTGTAAAATCCAAAAAACCAGTAGTGGTCATCGTGAAAACAGTGAAAGGTTATGGTATGGGCAAGGCCGCCGAAGGAAAAAACAAGGCCCACCAAACTAAAAATTTAAGCGACGACTTTAGGGTAGAAATAAAAAACCACTACAAAATTCCAATATCTGATGACGAGGCTCGTGCTGCCAAGTTCTGGTGGCCTGCCCTTGATTCGCCTGAACGGAAATACCTGCTTGAAAGGCGCGAAAAACTCGGCGGATTCCTGCCTGAACGCACGGATAAATACACCGAATTCAAAGCACCCGATCTTACTCTTTTTGACAAACAACTCAAGGGCAGTGAGGCTGGAAAAACCGTTTCGACTACGGGTGCCATGATGGATATATTGGGCCAACTCATTAAAAACCAAGACATTGGAAAGTATATCGTGCCTATCGTTCCCGACGAGGCACAAACCTTTGGAATGGAGCCCCTGTTCAATTCAGTTTATATCTGGAATCAAAAAGGTCAGCTTTATACGCCGCTTGAAATCGGCATGTCCGTGATCAAGTATAAAGAATCCAAAACCGGGCAGGTGCTGCAGGAAGGCATCAACGAGGACGGTGCGACGGCAAGTTTTACCGCCGCTGGAACAGCTTACGCCCTGCACGGCATTCCAACCGTTCCGTTCTATATTTACTATTCCATGTTTGGCTTCCAACGTGTGGGCGACATGGTTTGGGCCGCTGCCGATATGATGTGCAAGGGCTTCCTGCTGGGCGCCACAGCAGGCCGTACCACCCTGAATGGCGAGGGCTTGCAGCATCAGGATGGGCACTCTATCCTGATCGCCCAGACCGTTCCTTCAGTAATTACCTACGACCCCGCTTTTGCCTTCGAACTGGCGGTGATAGTGCAAGATGGCCTGCGTCGGATGTATGTAGAAAACGAGCATAAAATTTACTACATTACCCTTTACAACGAAAATTTGTTGATGCCTGAAATGCCGAAAGGGGTAGAAGAAGCTATCAAACGTGGTTTGTACCGTTTCCAAAAATCTAAAGCCAAGGGTAGCGCAAAAGCCCATCTTATCGGCTCAGGCGTTATTATAGATCAAGTGCTTGCAGCTGCTGAAATCCTTGAAAAAGAAGGCGTTAGCACGGATGTGTGGAGCGCGACCTCCTGGACAGAGCTTTACCGCGATGCAGTCTCCTGCGACCGTTGGAATATGCTCCATCCCGGCGAACCAGAACGAATACCCTTCGTACAACAACAACTTAAAGCCGAAGAAGGTGTGTTTGTAAGCGCCAATGACTGGGTGAAACTTACCGCCGGCCAACTTGCTCCCTGGATGCCCAAAGATTTCACTGCACTTGGAACGGACGGATTTGGACTTTCCGAAAGTCGTGAGAACCTGCGCGACTACTTTGAAATTTCACCCAAATACATTGCCTTCGCTGCAGTACGCTTATTGCACAAGCAGGGAAAAATCACCGAAAAAGCGGTGAAAGAGTTTATGAAGAAGTATGAGGTTGAAAGTGAAAAGATGGATCCAATGAGTGTTTAAAAGATAGGGAAATTTCAGGTGAAATGTTCCCTATCTCAAACCATGACTCACTCTACCTTCACCCGCACTCCCTTGGAATGACTCGTAAACTCCGGTGCGTACATGCACTGCATGGTCGTGATCCCGTTACTCATATCGCCGCGTAAGGAAACTACCAGCGGGTACTCGAATACGAAGGTACCTCGGGGCAGATAGTCAATGAAAAAGTGTGTGGCAAGGTCTTTTGTGCTTTCATAATAGCCCAATCCACCCTGCCAGCGGTACCCACTGAGCACGTTTGTAGGTTCCAGACCAGAGGCTCGCATATCCTTGAGATGCACAAATTCCATAGCCCGGTCCACCCGGATTTCGATGCGGACCTTGACCTTGTCGCCTCGTTTGAGTTTTTGCCCATCGGCAATTGGTTTCAAGACTTGACCCGTGGGGGAATTTTCCTCCAGGAACAGTTGCTTGACAATAGTGAGCGGTGTTTTTTGAAAGTCCTTTATTTTATCCAAATCTTCAAAATACTGCCAATAAGCTGCCCCCCAAACGATGTTAGTGTTCGGATTCTCAACCTTTATTTCAGACCAGCTCTTTTTCACTTCATTGCCTGCCCAGCTTTGCTTGAAATAGCCTGTTCCAGCTTCGTACTCGTTGACTTTCAAGGGCACACCACCCATCGAGATCTTAACGGGCTGGGTGTTGTTGAGCCAGTTTTCGCCATTTAATAGAAGGGCATACACCGCTTCCGCGGTTGCCTTGGTGCTTTCCCATCGATTGGTCTGTTTGTTTTTCAAAAGCCAAATGCGAAGCTCTTCCACCGCTTTGGCATCATTGGCCACTTCGCTAAACACCTCTACCATAAGAGCCTGGGTTTCAATAGGCAATTGATACCAATAAAAACCCCAATCAACAGGCCAATACATGCCCAACTCTTCTTTTTGGGTAGCACGTTCTCTGAAACTGGCCACGATTTTACCAGCGCCCTCGTTTCGGCCATAACGGTGCAAGGCTAAGGCCAACATTCCTTCCTGATATAAACCTTTACCTAGCCAATATTTTTCTGCCTGACCGAGGTAATATCCGATCTCCTTGCCCGGACGGTCCACTGGGCGAAACGAACGTACGTATAAGTATTGAATAGCCATGCCGTCCAGGTGATCGTCTTCCCACTTTGCCTTGCCTTGTTGTACCAGTTTTTCCAATTCAGCATATTGGTCGTTCAATTTACGGTCACAGTAACCCAAGGCTTTATCTATCATTTGATCTGACTTTTGATCCTTCTGCGGGTCAAAGGCGCCTAGTTTTTGCAGGTGCATAAAGCCGCTTACGATGTGCTGCGTGATGTACCAACTGTCTTTGCCACCCGTGAACCAAGGCCAACCACCACTATCCAATTGACGTTCAGCGAGGGTATTGAGGGCACGTTCGCGTTCGTTGGCCATACGATTAAGGTCGAAAAGCAGGGCGATGTTTTGTTTTTGCATTTCCTCGCTTTGGGCCTCCAGCACCCAGGGAGTTTCTTCTAAAAGTGCGTATTTGAGTTCCTGGTTTTTGCTCAGGTTGCTCTTCATTGCCTCGCCTCCTTTCCACCTTTCAAACACGCGTTTGATATTGGGCATCTTTTCTACTACATTGGAAGCCAGGGTGTTGGCATACAAGCGGCTGAATATTTGCTCTGAACACTCATGTGGAAACTCCATAAGGTAAGGCAAAGACTGAACCGCGTACCAGACCGGGTTGCTTGTGAACTCCAGCGTGTATTTATGGGTACTGAGCGATGCGTTGTTTCCGCTTGTTGGTGCATTCTTCAGGTTTTCAAACGTAAAGGTTTTGGTCTGACCACCCCGTAAAGAAATGGGCAAGGTCTCCGTTACCAGCATTCGATTGCTGACCACGGGAATAGTACTTTCCTCCCCGTCGCGGAATCCTTTTCCATCGGCAAAGATCTGCCATGTAAGCGCCCCGGAGTAATCCTCGGGTACTTTGATGCGCCAGGATACCGAGCTCGATTGTCCGGGCGGTGCAGAAAAGCTTACGGCATGATTATTCGTTGTCATGCCAAAGGCTTTTTCAACTACGGCGAGCGTTGCTGCATCCAACAAACTGAGCGATGCCGTGCCTTCAATTTTTTCCTTTGAAAGGTTGCTGACCTTGGCGGAAAACTCTATTTCATCTCCCTGACGCAGGAAACGCGGAGGGTTGGCAATAACCATGAGGTCTTTTTGCGTCACCACTTCTTTGACCGACAATACTTGTTGCAAATCCTTGGTGTGTGCAAACGTGAGCAGTTTCCAACGTGTGAGGGCTTCGTTCATCGTAAATTTCAAGATCACATTGCCTTCTGCATCGGTCCGCATTTCAGGGAAGAAAAAAACGGTTTCATTCAAATTTCGGCGGATGGGTGTCGGAGGAGCCGCAGGTGTCGGAGCATTTTCAATATCTGCCACCGGAGGTTCTCCTCCAGAAACACGAATGCCGTCAACATAATATTCATTGCCATCTACCCGGCCGCCTGCAACAGCGACTTCTTCCATGCCGCCCGCAGGTGCAGCAGACATGTATTCGACCTCGCCGTCTCTCATCATAGATTTTGCACGTAAAACATTTCCCCGAAAAGGACTTCTACCGCCCCACATCGGAAAATCAAACCAATTCAATTCACGGTAAGACCTTGTAGGCGTATTTCCAGTATCTGGATTTTCAAAGCGGGTTTGTCCGCTATTTGTACCAAAATTTTCAGGAATGCTCAAGAAAATTTTGGTATAATTGGAAGGGAAAGCGATGCCCGACCACTGGTGTGGCCTGAATTGATCCAGCGAAGCATCGTACATAGCCGCTACCATTTCGGCGGCCACCTTGTCTTTTTGAGGTCCGCTGATCTTGATGCGCAACTCCTCTTTTTGGCCTGGAGCGAGCTTGTCGCGGAAGCTTTCATAGGTGATCTTCAGTTCTTTATTGCTCCAGGGCACATTCAGATATATCTGTTGCGGGCCATATATCCGGTTGTTTTTGATACAGAAAATATGGGTCACTATGCCACCCCGGTTTTCCTCCCGAATTGGAATTTCTACTTTAGACAGCCCACGCATATGGCTGCTCACCCATTCGGGTTTTAGCATTGCACCGGCTTGCTCCTGCGCAAAGAAAAAATACAGTCCTTCTGGCTTTCCCCCAAACGTGATCTGGCCAGTTTCGCCCGGCTGCAGGGTTATTTTTTCAGCAGCCGCTGAGGGTTTTTCAAAGCGGGTTTCGGAGCTCCAGACCCGAACATATTTTTCAATTTCAACTTTTTCACCAAAGGCATCCTTTGTGGTCAATTTGGCCACATACCAGCCCGGTTGACTTCTGCCTTGATGCAGGTCGAGCGTTTTGTCTTTGGCTGTATTGAATGGTATGCTGCGGGTAAAATCCTCCCGTCCCCATTTTGCAGGGTCATCTTCATCCTTCCATGCCATATCAGGAAACATCCGGTCGAAATCCCTTTTGGAAAGGGTACTGATATCCGGGCGTTCCCACATTCTGTCCTTAAAAAATTGCAGGGGTGGTACAAGGCGTTGCAGGGTGATTTGCCCTTCAGCAGCCTGGGCTTGCCCAGCCATATTGGTGGTATTGATCCCTACACTGCGCAGGCTGTCTAAGTGGATCTCATTGGATAAATCCCATTGTACTTGCAGCGCAATATAGCCTGCGCTTACGCTTGAAGTGTTGCTCTGAGTCTCGCCCGTAATATCGGTTACGTCCACAAACACCTGATAATCAAATACAGGCTGATCTTTCGGGGGGATCATTGCGTCGGGAATGGCAGTAAATACCAGTGAAAAATTGCCGTCGGTGCCCGTAGAAGTGGTGCCATTTGTGATTTCCATCTCAGGGGAATCAAAATACGAAGGGCGTTTCCAGTAGCGGTAATAATCCCAAAACGGGAATCTGGCTACGCGTACCACACGGTATTTAACCTCAGCGCCATCAACAACATTTCCAGCGTAATTTTTGGCCTCACCGCGCACGGTGATTTTTTCGTTGACCCGGAAAGCGCCTTCCACGGGCTTCACAGTCACTTCAAAGCGGGGGCGCTTGTATTCCTCCACACTTATATAGGTATTGCCAGTGGCTCCGTTGGAGGCTCCAAGGCTCATTTGACCGGTCAGGCCCGTAGCGGGTGCAGTAAACGTGCCATTAAAGGTGCCGAATTCATTGCTTTTCAGTTTTAATTCCCCTTTTACTTGCCGGTTTGCATCATAAAATTGAACTGTTACAGTATGATTCGATAAAATTTGAGGCAGCTGGCCTGTGCCTTTCTCCTCGTTAGACGGCTTGAATA
The DNA here is from genome assembly GCA_046160345.1 of Saprospiraceae bacterium. Classification (GTDB taxonomy): domain Bacteria; phylum Bacteroidota; class Bacteroidia; order Chitinophagales; family Saprospiraceae; genus M3007. The sequence goes on along the minus strand of JBJXGO010000221.1, from coordinate 7,460 downwards.
CCAAGCCTTTAAAATACACCAGCTGCCCTGGGCGGTAAATACTTCGGTCAGTAAAAAAATGTACCTGAGGGGTACGGCCCGTATTTCCACGAACGCGCTGGTTGTAGGCTTGCCCGATCCAGAGCGTGTCATTCCCAAGTGTTGCACGAACCCGTGCCGAGCGGTTTTCTGGAATCACCGATTTGGCAAATCCTTCACGATCGCTGGAATTAGAACCTATGTTTTGAAGTTTGCGACGGCCTGAATTGTAATCATAACTAAAATAATCCAATTTTACTCCAGGTAAAGGCGCGCCTGTGCTGCGGTTTGCAAGTACAAAACGTGTTGCCCCCTGCTCATTGTAATGTACCGCAGCTATGTTGGAAACTGCAAAATTGGAATAGGCTAAGGGGCCGTTTGAGGACTGAAAATCAGCGTTTTCCGAAATAAAAAGCCAATAATTTCCAAAGGGCAAGCCATCCAGCGCAATTTCCGTCTGGTGTTCCTGATAATCGCCTGGATCTTGAATTTCCCAGCTGCGCGTTTGTACCGGGCGGAGGTTTTGAAGGTATTGGTATTGTTCATTCCAATCGAGATTGTCCCATTTTTCCTGATCAAAATCAGTCTGAACCACTTTAACCCACAATTTTTTCAGATTGCGGAAACCGAGGTTTACCAGTATGTGCTTTTCCGGTAAATTGACCTGCTCCACATTAGAGCTCAGCGAAGGCATCCGAATTTGACTCAACAGCTGGCGGCAAATTGAAGCCCCGTAAGTATCCGGATGCCGGGAAATTGCAGCTTCAAGTTCGGCAACCGCTCTTTTGGCATTTGCACCCTTGTCCCCAGTTTCTAAATTAAAAAGGTGGCTGGCATACGCATGAACCACTTCTCCATCGAAAGGGTGGTTAACGGCCTGAATTTTTAAATTTTCAAGTGCTTTTTGGTAAAGTTCGTTTTTGTTTTCAAGCGTTGAATTGTTCCAAACGAACTGCAAGCGTTTCAATTCCACATCGAAATAGGCCACACCTTGCGCTTGCGAATGTGCACGTAGTAGTTTTTGGAATAGCTTGATCGCCAGCCATTTGCCGGAGGTTTTATCTTGTGTTTCGTAATTTTTATTTTGAAAAACAGCTCCATCGGCAAAATCATCAGCGCTGCTCAATTGAAATGCGTAGGCAGGTTCAGAAAGGTAACTGCGTTCATTGCTGAAATGTGCTACCGCCCGGTGCGACAATAAATCGAACAAACTGGGGCGCAGTGGGATGTTTGCCACAGAATCGTTTTGCCCGGGCATAGTTATATCCCGAAACTGCTCCACCGGGATGTTTCTCAGCAGCGCGTCCTGGGCAACCGAGGCAGTATATAGTTCAAGTGCATGTTTTTCAATTTGTTCGGCACTCCAGGTCAAAATATCCCCGCCTTCTCCATCAGGTATCGGGGTTCGCTGTTTCAGGTTCCATCCCTGGCTTTGCAAGTAGGTGGAGTACAATTGTCCTAAAATGCTTTGAAGCACCGACTTTTCGGGCTCTCCAGCGGCAAGTGTTTCTTTTTCAATGGTTTGAATAGCATTGGTAAGCCCATCTTCTTCGAGCATGGTCATAAATTTGCCTCGAAAAAGCAGTGCTTTCACGATCTGTTGACCATTTTTTGCATTTTTTGCACGAGCTTGAATAGCCTCTACCTTTTCAAGGGCGCTTTTATACAGGCCTTGGTTTTGGAGACTGTCCACGATTTTCCAGTCTTCGGCATAATCGCCCAAGTTGGTGGGTAAGGGAGGAATGGGCATTTCAGCGCTCGGTTTGTTTTTGATTGAGGTAGTGTTGGGATGCTCCTTTTTGCTAAAAGATTTGCAAGATAAAATGGCGAGCAGCAAAAGGCAAATAACGTAGATAAATGTGAAATAGCGCCTTCCTTCTACGCTGCTACTGCGGGTAAAGCGGGTAAAAAGTTCTGGGTGGATTTGCATTTTCAGAATTGTGGTTGGATATATGGCGACGTAGTTTCTCAATTTTTGAGACGCCCACGCCAAACAGACGAACAAATATACAATTCGTTGAGATGCTATTATTTATAAAAATGCACGAACATCTGAATAGATTTCTTCAAACCATTCTTTCGACGTACGAAATGCAGATTAAAACCAAAGCCTGTTCCTTTGTTCCATAATATTATTGAAAGATGGATAGTCAAAACGAAATATCTAAAGTCAAAGAACCAAGAGCCCGCTGTAAAAACTGTGAAAAAAAACTACCGAAGCAAGGAGAATTCTGCCCCAGCTGTGGCCAACGCGACTTTGACGGTCGAATCCGAATGCGCGATTTATTGGCCAAATTTTTTGCGAATTTTACCCATTTAGATAATAAGTTTATTCAAATGAGTTGGCAGTTATTTGTGCCTGCCCGGGTGACCTTGAATTATTTTGAAGGGAAGATCAAGCGTTATCCGCATCCATTTCAGTTCTTTTTTATTGTAATGTTTTTCTTTCTGTTCATGTTCGGAAAATTGTTTGGCGGAGCCGAGTTTGAGCCAACCGGGACAAGTTTTAACCTGAGTGTAGGAGAAAAGGATACGACTTTAGACCTGGAGAATGTAAAACGCTTGCAAAATGTCGGGCTTTTTGGGGTATTAGAAAAATATACGGAAGCAAAAAAATACCGGGCAGAATACGATTATCTCCCTGAAGCATGGCGTACCCCTTTAGTGCGTCAGGCACTGGATTCGGTGGTACGACGGGTAAATGGGCCTTGGGAGGATGCTGCAAAGTATATCCTGGAAGTAGAGGCGTCTGCAAACCCCGGAAATGTGCCCAATTATGATACTTTACCGCTGAACTTTGGAATGACCTCCGTCCGAATAGCAATAGATGACCTCGTCCATCTTACTCCGGACTCAATCATCAAAAAATATCAGATTGAAGCATGGGACGAAAAAATAACCGTCAGGCAGGGAATAAAGTCGCTCAAAGACCCGAAGGGGTTGATAACCCGGTACATTGGAAGCTTTGGCTGGGCCATTTTAGTATTGATCGCTGTAATGTCGTTTGTTTTGAAACTACTTTATTGGCGACGTGGTGGTTATTACGTGGAGCATTTTATTTTCTTGATACACCAGCAATCCGGGGCATTTTTGCTGATAACGATAGGTCTTGTTGTTGGCCAGTATTTATTTAGCCTGCAATGGTTTTGGTTGGTGATAATGGCCTGGATCGGCCTGTCGCTTTTGTTGGCTATGAAGCGATTTTATAAAGAAAATTGGGCCTGGACCCTTACTAAATGGTTGTTTTACTGTGTGTTGTATATAACAGGATTAATAAGCTTGTTTGTCGGAACGATGTTGGTAGTGTTTGTGGTTTTTTGAATTTCCCAGCTGAAAGCGAAATAAATTTCGCCCTACTCCTGCAACCACTTCACCGCAGGGTTCCCTTTCGGCCGGAGTGCCACTGATTTCTCCCAAGCCGCTTTTGCACCGGCTTTATCACCCATGGCAAGCCGGCATTTTCCAAGCCGGTTCCAGGCTACCACGATCCGGGGGAAAAGCCGGGTGTACGCTTCGAAAAGCGCAATACCCTCTTCCCATTTTTGGGATTCTTCGAGGCGTTCGCCGACACCCAGCAACTGCATATCGTTGTCAAAATCAAATCCAGCGTTTTTAAGGATATCATCGGCATTTTTAGAAAAATATGTTGCCCCCTTTTCGATGATCTGTTGATAGATGGCATTGGTTACAGGATTGTTGCGGTAAGGCTCTTCGCCTGTTTCAACCATGAATTGTTTGCCCCAAAGAATGCCCAGCAATTTCAGGACTATATCGTCTGAAACCTGGTCGTTGGAATTGGAGGATACCACCACGCAGATATCTTCTTTTGGAACGAAAGTCATGTTGGCATTGTACACCTGATTGCCCCCATTGTGCCAAATGATCGGTTGACCATCCAATTCCTGCACTACCCAACCATAACCGTAATGGCTTTGCCCCTCAGGGCCTTCCGGCACATGAGGTGTAAACATTTTGTCAGTCGCTGTTTTTGGCAACAAAACATTGTCTTTCAAAGATTTATACCACATAAACATATCACCGACAGTACTGAGCACTCCCCCATTGGCACGAAGATGCCAACCTGGCCCTTCCGCCAGCCAGGGTCGATCCATAGCGGTTCCCCAGCGTTGACCGTCGCGGTAGCCGGTAGCAAGTTGGTCCTTTTGAAAACCGGGTAAAACATAGCCAGTTTTTTTCATTCCACTCGGCAACCACAGATGGTCGCGAAGGAATTTTTCATAGCCCATGCCACTGGTTTTTTCTACAATGATCCCAAGCAGGCTATAGCCAACATTAGAGTATTCATACTGTTTTCCAGCAGAGTGCAACAGCGGTTCAGCAAAAGCCATTTTTGCAAATTGCGTGGCATCCACATTGTCGTAATCATCACCGATGGCCCCGGGAAAGCCAGCAGTATGCGTGAGCAGTTGATGAAGGGTGATACCGGCTTTGTCCGCTGGGGCATCCGGGAAATATTTAGAAAGCTGGTCGCTTACCTGGAGTTTGCCCATATTTTCAAGCTTAACGATTGCAGCTGCCGTGAACTGTTTGGCAATGCTCCCAATACTGAAAATGGTTTCAGCAGTTTGTGCCCGTTTCTCTTCACGGTCAGCGAATCCGTAGCCTTTTTCGAGTAAAACAATCCCGCCTTTTGTAACTATAGCGGAACCTGACCAGCCATTGGTGCTCGCTTCCTGGAGGCAGTTTTCAAGTTTTTGAGTAATTTCGATGGTGCTCTGGGCAAAAAAGGGGCTTTGGCAAAGTAGCAATAACGCGCAAAAAATTGGTGTCTTTTTCATATCTACGATAAATTTCGTAGCAAAGGTGGAGGAACTTTTAAGCTTGCACCTAAATTTTGAGGTTAAAAAAGGTTAATGATTCAGCATACTCCGACTGCTAATTTTGTCGCCCAACTGTCAAAGCAGAATTTATCTGCTTTGGTATTTACAATTAAAATTATTTTTCGAGCTAATTAGACAGTATACCGATTCATGAGAAAACCGATACACCTGCCTTTGGGGAAAGGCTTGCGCATATTTTTTGGGCTTGCCTATATGCTTTCATTTGGTCCTATTGCTGCCCAACCCTGCCCAAGTTTCCTCAACTGCCCTCAAAGTACACCTACCTATTGCGATGAAAGCACCAACAATTTATCGCTCTGGAATTATCCGCCCTTTACGCTCAGCCCAACCAATGGAAATGCAGATCTTCACGAAGGACCTATTGACCTGAATATCAAGGTAAAAGGATGTAGCGGTGGTGGACTGACGAGTATTTCATTTTTACTTTTTCTGGATCTTGACAACGATGACCATCAGGAAACGGTGTTGATGAGTTCCAATCTCCCTCCCGGGGGCAGGGTCTTTGCGAATAATTCGTTCAATCCAGGGTATTCCGGTGGCGATACGGTTTGGTTCGACCAGCGAGCGCTGCCAGATTCTATGCTTTATCGCTTTTCACTCGAAATCGCATATTCTGGAGACACTACTACTGGCTGGCTTCGTTATTGCACCGAAGCGGATCCCTATGATTTTACGCCTGTTATTTTGCCCGAAGGCCGCCATCGGATGGAATGGCGTGTTTCTCAGGATGGCGTAGATCGATTTTGCGATCGAAATTTCAAGGTGAAGGATTGTAAAAAGCCCAATGTTGCCTGCAAGCAAGGTATGGCGGTTTATCTTGACGTTACCCAAATGGCATCGCTTTCGTTGACCGAAGCGCTGCAGTCCGTTTCAGACAATATCACGCCCGACACACAGCTGGTTTTAGGAATGCGCCGCGTCGGGAGCGGATTTGGGTTCCCATTGGATGGAATGGGCAACCCACAAGACACCGTCATGTTCAATTGCCAAAACGATTCAGACAAGTTCATAGAAATTTGGGCAATGGATAGGGCCGGAAACCTTGAAAATTGCTCTGCCAAAGTGCTTGTTTACGATACTGCTGGGTTTTGCCCTTTTATTCCCTACCCTTCTGTCTGCGCCCGTACCTATTGGAACCAGCAAATCATAGGCGGGGTTTCCTTTAGTACTGCCTGGACAGCCCCGAATCAACAAGAGTTTGTCAATCCATTGGCCCTTCATTCGAATGGTTGTACAGAACTCAATATGTTGCCACCAACAAGCCTATTTTCGTTGCGCGCATTTAAAGACACCTTGCCCCTCAATGGTGTAACGACTTATGATCTGGTGCTGATTTCCAAACATATACTGGCTTTAGAGACCTTTGATGAAGGTTGGAAAATAGCCGCTGCCGATGTAAATCAAAGCAATTCGGTCACTACCTTCGACATTGTAGAATTGCGCAAGCTCATCCTTGGCCTTTCCAACAAATTGCCGAACGGTACACCTTCCTGGAAGTTTTATGTGGATACATGCACTGTATGGGGCAATCCATTTTATGGCTATTGCCCTGTTGCCTACTCGTTGCCGGTGCAAGCAATCAGCTCGTACCCGCCAAATTTGTCGTTCAGCGGAATAAAAATGGGCGATGTAAATGCTACGGCATCGAGTCTGGACACCCTGCAAGGCCTTGCTGAAACCAGGGGTCAAGCATTTGAATTGGAATTGTCAGACATTGATCTTTCTGTGGGCGAAATAATTGAAATCCCTGTCCGTGCAATGGAGGCCGCCCAGTGGGAGGGTTTTCAGTTTTCTTTGATGATTGACCCTAAAATACTTGAAATACAGGAAGTTGTGCCGAATGGTGGAATTGCATTAAATTTAGAAAATTGGGCAATTTTGCCATCTGGGGAGTTTAATATGAGTTGGTCGGATGCAATTCCAACTACGCTGTTGCCCGAAGACGTGCTGTTTCATTTACGCGTAAAAGCACATGCTGATGTTAGGCTTTCGGATGTTTTAACCATGCTGAACAAGACAAGAATTCAGCCAGAAGCGTATGATCCAGAAGGAGTTCCGCATCCGCTTCAATTGGTTTTTTCGGAAAAACCTGCTATTTCTGAGTCTATTAATGCACAAGTATTCCCTCCAACGCCCAACCCCACCACGGGTTCGTCACGACTTCCATTGCGTTTGAACGAATCGGAAATAGTCTCACTCGAAATATTCGACCCAAGCGGGCGGCTTAGCTGGCGCCATACAGTGTCATTGGAACCTGGCACGCACTTTTTAGAGATCCCTGCATCGGCTATCCCTGAATCAGGTGTATATGTTTGGCGCGTTTATTCTGAAAGCTTGATGCAAAGCGGAAGACTGCTCCGGCATTAATGTACACATCTTCATTTGTTACCGCCGAGTTGCAGGGCCTCGGACATTCCGCGGCCTTCGTTCCTCGGCTTTTTTTATTGCGTCAAGTAAAAAGCCGACACATTTTGAATCAATTGGGTTAAATTTTTAAGATAAAAGGCATATAACTTGCAGCCTTTAATTAGACGCCATCTTATGAACAAGTTTTTACTCCTTTTTCTCGCTTTCTCTGTC
>JBJXGO010000220.1:0-36822 GCA_046160345.1 Saprospiraceae bacterium | reverse complement strand
CCCCCCCCCCCCCCCCCCCCCCCCCCACGATTCTCCCTTACCCTGGGGTTTTTACTTACAGCACATTGGCTAACTGTTCTTTTATTTTCTCTAACTCATCCTTCATTTGCACTACAATGCGCTGAATATCAGCGTCGTAGGCCTTGGCGCCAAGCGTGTTGATTTCCCGACCAATTTCCTGGGAAATAAAATTGAGGGTCCGACCCAGAGATTCCTGTTTTCCATTCAACTGCTCCAGAAAATATTTGCAGTGTTGTTCCAAACGCTGTTTTTCTTCAGACATATCCATTTTTTCGAGGTAAAAAAGGATCTCCTGTTCAAATCTGTTTGGATCGAGATTTTCTTTGCCTATGCCTTCTTCCATGTTGTTGCGGATACGGTCGCGCATACGCGTAAAACGTTCTTTTTCAAAGGGATCGACCTCCTTTAATAGCAGCATGATATTGGTCAGGCGCAGTCGAAGGTCAGATTCAAGCACCTTTCCTTCCTGGCGCCGAAATGCTTTGAGGTGATCAAGTGCGCGGCCAACCACTTCGCACATAACTGCCCATTCTTCATCATCCATTTCTCCGGATGGAGCGTTCACTACATTGGGTATCCGGAGCAATGCCGTGAGCATTTCGTCATCTGGGATATTCAGTTCTCTGCTCAATCGAGAAAGTTCACGATGGTATCCACGAAAAAGAGCTTCGTTAAGCGAAACATTGGCGGCTCCATCGGCATTCTGCACTTCAAGCAACAGGTCTATCTTCCCACGTTCGGCATGGTCAGCCACAATTTTACGCAGCTCGATCTCTTTTTCTTTGTAGTCGCCGGGAACGCGGAGTTTGACATCAGTTATTTTGGCATTGAGCGCGCGAATTTCTGCCGTAAGCGTTTTTTCACCAAAACTGCCGTGGGCGCGCCCATAGCCAGTCATCGAAAGCAACATATCAGGTTGATAATGAATTATGAAGGAAAAAGTGAAACATTTATTAGCAATCTTAAGGGCTTGCCGGACTAAAAGGAATTGATGGAGAGGGCGCAAATGTAGGCAAAACAGTTTAGCCCAGCCTCTGAGAGAAAATTTTTAGCAATTTTGTTTGCAAATCGCTGAAAATGAGCGATGTTGCAGCCTGAAATCACGGAAGAAGGTTGTCTGAACAAAACGAAAGCCATAGTCGCTACATTTATGCAAATCTATCGTTGATTTTTTTTGCCGAAAGTTTGCAGGGGCAAGATATTGTGCGAACTTTGCACCTCGATTTTTCAGAAAACCCCATTTTCGTTTATAATTCATTCTAAATCAACGAGATAAAACATGAGAAAGGCTGACCTTGTGAATGCAATTTCCGAAAAGACCGGCGTTGCGAAAGTAGATGTCTTGGTGACGCTTGAAGAACTTTTCAAGGAAATCAAATCTACCATGACTAAAGGTGAAAATGTGTACATACGCAGTTTCGGTTCCTTTGTCATTAAGCGTCGGGCCAAAAAAATTGGCCGAAACATTAAAAAAGGCAAGGCCATCGAAATTCCGGAGCATTACATTCCGTCTTTCAAGCCTGCTAAAATATTCACAGATCAGGTGAAAAGCCATGTGAATTCGTTGCCCGAGGATTAATTAGGCGTAAAAGCAGTTCATGATATGCTTATGCCGTGAAACAGCCATTTACCCCCGTGGTCGAAAGCTGGACAATTACGGCTTTTCCAATAGTGGCAACATCCGGCTTCCGTGACACTTTTGTTGCGGAAGCCGGATGCTTGTTAGCAAAACAGACTGATGAATAAAGCGCAATTATTGACCATTTTGGGGGCTGTCGCGCTCTTTTTAGCCCTGTATTTGGGGTTTGATACAAAACCTGACAAACAAAAAACCATTGAACATTCGCGTTCATTGCAAGGAGAGAGCACAAGTTTTGAGACATTGCTCAGTGAAGCAAGCATGAATTTGGGCCCTGAGCAGGCAGCACAGGTGGCGGAACTCGAAAAACTGGTGGAAAATGCTGCGGATGATGTCGAGCGAATTGGTGCTATCAAACGACTTTCAGGGCTGTGGTATGAATTTGGGCAAATACCTGTGGCAGCTGGGTTTGCAGAACAGGTGGCCGATTTGGAAAATGCAGATTCGTCCTGGTCCGTGGCAGGCGGGACTTTTTTCACCGCCTTATTGGCTGCAAAAGACCCAACGATGCGCCAGTACTGTGCCAGCCATGCCGTAAAAGCGTTTGAAAGTGCGGCCTCATTGGCTCCGGAAAAGGTGGAACATCGCGTGAACCTGGCACTAGTTTGGGCCGAAAACCCTCCGCCCGACAATCCGATGCAAGCTGTTCTGATGCTCAGAGAATTAGAAAGCAAACACCCGGAAAACGCTTCGGTTTACAATGCCCTTGGGCGTTTGGCAATCAAAACCGGGCAATGGCAACGAGCCATCGAACGATTGGAAAAAGCCTGGTCGCTCGATAAAAAAAATCTCAACACCCCCTGTCTTTTGGCTACAGCCTATCAGGGAGCAGGAAACATAACAAAAGCAACCGAGTTCGCCCAAAGATGCAATGCCTCTCAATAGGCGCAACCAGCAAACTCATAACTCATAACTTATAACTTTCAGCGCAGTATGCCTTGCGGAAAAAAACGTAAACGACACAAAATTGCAACCCATAAGCGTAAAAAACGCTTGCGGAAAAACCGTCACAAGAAGAAGCGTTAAATAACTGAACCACAGGTACCTGGTCGAAATTCAACCAGGCGCCCTAAGGGTCAGCGACATCGACGCGGACGTCGAAAAACAGCAAAACTTTCCGAGGCTGTGACCCCGGAAAGTTTTTGCTGTATGCCGCATTAGGACAATATCATAGTCCACCATTGGATTCGCAGTCTATTTCAAACAGTTCTTTGGCAAGCAATTTCACCCAAAAAAGTTCCCCTTCCCCTCAAGGACCTTCGCTGCATTTTTGAGCTTCCCAAAACAAAAATGGATCAGCCTTCCTTGCTGACTGAACTGTTTTTAAAACTTAACGAGACCGCATCGCTCCAGCAGCCTCTCGTCCTGCAAATCCGCCGCATTTCCCGACGGCCATCTCCTGCCGCCTGCGCCCCTCCGGTGCTTGGTGAGGAGACCTTTGATGCCTGTGCAAAACTATAATACATCCCTGTGGATAAAGAATTAATCATCAATGCGACCGAAACGGGCGTTGAACTCGCACTTATCGAGAATGGCAAACTTGTCGAACTCCACCACCAAAAAACCAATAACAACTTTACAGTAGGCGATATTTTTATCGGCAAAATCAGAAAGATGATGCCCGGTCTGAATGCGGCGTTCGTGGACATTGGCCACCGAAAAGACGCTTTTCTTCATTATACCGATCTGGGCCCAAAACTTCGATCCCTTACCAAATGGTCTAACGGGGTAGCCAATGGTAGTATCAACACTTCAAAACTTGATAATTTCAAGTATGAAGAGGAGATCGTGAAAACAGGAAAGGTGGATCAGGTGCTCAACAAGCGTTTTCCTGTTTTGGTGCAGATATTAAAAGAGCCCATCTCCACCAAAGGCCCTCGCCTCTCCTGCGAATTGACTTTGCCCGGACGGTACATGGTTATCGCTCCTTTCTCCGATTCCGTATCCGTTTCCAAAAAAATTGCCAATCCTGAAGAGCGAAAACGCCTTCATGCACTGGCAGAAAGTATTCGGCCCAAGAATTTCAGCCTTATCATCCGAACCGCTGCTGAAGGCCGCAAAGTGCAGGAACTCCATGAAGAACTGATCCAACTGCTCGCCAAATGGGACGAAATTTTTAAACAATTAAAGACAGAATCACCGCCCGCCAAACTTTTGAGCGAACTGGACAAAACAGGCAGCGTACTGCGAGACCTTTTGACAGATAACTTTAGCCGTGTGGTAGTGAACGACAAGGATCTATATGGTGACATCAGGGCCAATTTGCAGAATATCAGTCCTGATCAGGTGAATATTGTGCAATTGCACAACAATTCGAAGCCTATTTTTGACACTTTTGGCGTAACCAGGCAGGTAAAGGCTGCTTTTGGCAAAACAGCTACGCTTAATTCCGGTGCCTATCTGATTATTGAAAAAACCGAGGCCATGCACGTCATCGACGTCAACAGTGGCCATAAAATTGTGGGCCATGATGTTGACCAGACCATTTTTGGGGTCAACCTTGAAGCGGCAGAAGAAATTTGCCGGCAAATCCGGCTGCGGGATATCGGTGGTTTGATAGTGATTGATTTTATAGACATGAAAAATCTGGAACACCGCAAGCAATTGAGCAAGGCGATGGAGGATTTCATGCGCAAAGACCGCTCCCAACACACCATATTGCCCCTTTCCAAATTTGGGCTGATGCAAATTACCCGCGAGCGCGCTCGCCCCGAAGTGATGGTGAATACCGCTGAAATGTGCCCCACCTGCAACGGAACGGGCCAGGTGAACGCCACAATCCTGTTGACTGACGACATAGAACGGGACCTGGAGTTTATCATGCAGTCAAGGCCCAGATCGCCTTTGCAGCTGCGGGTTCATCCATTTTTGGAGGCCTTCCTCAAGAAAGGTTTCCTAAGTCGGCAGATGCGCTGGTTTATGCGGCACAATAAATGGGTACGTGTAGCAGCGCATACTGATTACCATCTCACTGAGTATCGGTTTTTTGACGGGAATGATGATGAGATTCGGTTGAATTGATACATGCTTATCCGCTAAATGCAAAATGGCCTATCCTGAAGATCCGGGGTGGGCCATTTTTTAGTCTGATCAATGCCGTTATTCAACCGTAAGTTGAAGCAAAACGTCCTTTTGTTGAATATTGCATGCTCCGCAAAATTTGCTTTCATCTGGTTCGTTTCTTTCTTTTAGGATCAGCAAAGTCTGGCTTTGTCATTTCGCAACAAAATCGATACACCTCGCCAATTTGTCGAATGAAATTTCAAATAGTGGATTCTTTCCCGCTCTTTTCGAAACATTGTTTCAACATTCCTGTTTCCGAATCAATTTAAAATTTGAATTGGTCAACACAAAAACCCTTTACCGTCAAGGCTTAGGCGGATAAACATGAACTACTACTTTCTACTACTTTTTTTCCTTTTGTCCCCTTTGTTCATGGCGGCGCAAAACGCCACAGTAAGCGGTTCGCTTCGCGATAGCCAAAATGGTGAATCGCTTATTGGCGCCTCCGTTCAAGCGCCGGGACTTGGCAAGGGCAATACGAGCAATGAATACGGCTTTTATTCCCTTTCAATCCCGGAAGGAAATGACTCTGTATTATTACGTTTTGCCTATATTGGCTACCAGGCGCAGACCCTAAAAGTGTTTCCCCGCGGTGCAGTTAAACTTGACATTAATCTCGTCCCCGTCGGTTCCTTGCTTGAAGAGGTAGTGATACAAGCCAATGGTTTGGATGAAAAACGGAAAAGCACCGAGATGTCGGTCTCCACGATTTCTACCCGTGAAGTAAAAGCATTGCCTGCGCTATTTGGAGAGACAGATATCATCAAAATTTTACAGCTGAAACCAGGAATTACCCCCGGCTCGGAGGGCACCACCGGTCTTTTTGTGCGGGGCGGCAACAGCGACCAAAATTTAATCGTGCTCGATGAAGCGGTGGTATATAACGCCAATCACTTGTTCGGTTTTTTCAGCACCTTCAATTCAGATGCGGTAAAGGATTTAAAGGTATATAAAGGCGGCTTTCCGGCGCAGTACGGCGGGCGTTTATCCTCGGTGATCGATGTTCGAATGAAGGAAGGGAACAATAAAAAATTAAGCGGCACAGGCGGTATTGGTCTCATTTCCAGTCGATTAACACTAGAAGGGCCCATTCAAAAAGATAAATCATCGTTCATTGTCAGCGGTCGGCGTACGTATGCCGATATAATTACCGAACAAATTAACAAAGCAAATGAAGGCAAGGCAGACTACAACAAAATACCGCGATATTATTTTTACGACTTGAATACGAAGGTCAATTTTACGCTTTCACCCAAAGACCGTCTATATCTGAGCGGTTACTTTGGGAGGGACGTTTTTACCTTTAAAGACCCTACGTTTGATTTCCGGTTTGACTGGGGGAATGCCACCGGGACAGCACGTTGGAACCATGTCTTTGGTCCCAAACTTTTTTCAAACACCACTTTTACTTACTCGGATTACCGGTACAAAATTGAAAACCAATTGCAGGGTTTTTCATTTAGCCTGGGCAGTAATGTGAAAGACGCCAACACAAAAGTTGACTTTTACTGGCAGCCAAACAACGAACACACGGTTCGGTTTGGAGGCAATATTACCTACCACGATTTCATAACTGCCCGCCTCAAAGCAGGCAGTGACGATGGCCGGGTACGCTTTGAGGCAGGACGTGATTATGATGGCTGGGAGTACGGTGCCTATGTGGCGGATGAATGGGCCATTAATCGCTTGAAAATAAATTATGGTCTGCGCCTTTCTATGTGGCAAAACAAGCCCGCGTTTTATGCCAATCTTGAGCCGCGTGTGGCTACGAATTACGAAGTTAACGACCGGCTTTCGCTCAAGGCATCCTACGCGCGCATGAACCAGTATGTGCACCTGCTAGCCAGCAGCGGCCTATCCTTGCCGACCGACATCTGGTATCCAAGTACCGAGGGTGTAAAGCCTGAGATCAGCGACCAAATTGCCATTGGAACCTCTTATCTCTTTGGGGATAAAATACTTGTAACCTGGGAAGCCTGGTACAAGTGGCTTCAAAATTCAGTTGATTTTAAGGACGGCGCAGAGCTATTTGGCAACAACGAACTCGAAAACGAGCTATCCATTGGCCGGGGTTATGCCTACAGTCCGCTCGAATTGGAAATTGAAAAAAAGGAAGGCAAACTCACCGGTTGGATTGGCTACACACTCTCCTGGGTGAAGCGAGGTGATTTCCCGGAAATTGACAAGGGTGCGTGGTTTGCACCCCGGTTTGATACCAGGCACAATCTGAGTGTGGTAGCGCTTTGGGATGTTCATCAATGGAGGAAAAAAGGCAAAGACAAATCCTTGCAAGTCACGGCCACCTGGGTTTATACCTCTGGCTATGTCAGCTGGCTTCCAAGCGGTCGCTTTACATTTCAGGATGTTCCGGGCGCACCTTTTCAAACTGTGGTGCCCTACTATGGCCCACGCAATACTTTCCGATACCCCGCTTATACACGCACCGACCTCGGAGTGGTATATAAATGGAAGAAAAGGAACCGTTATGAAAATGACTTGACACTCGGTGTGTATAACGCTACTGACCGGCGCAACCCTTATTTTATCACTATTGCAGTAGAGACGGAAAAAACCCCGCTCGGCGAAGTACCTGTTGAGATCAAGGCAAAGCAAGTGTCTTTATTCCCAATATTGCCCAGCTTAACCTGGAATTTCAAGTTTTAACAAACGAATCAAAGGTTTCAAAGAAAAGCATAAAAAATGTATATAAAATCCCTTCTCCCGCTGGCCGTTGTTTTGTTGTTTATGGCCTGCAATCTCACAAAAGACGTAGAAATTGAGCTTCCCGAATACGATCGCCAGCCAGTGGTAGAGTGCTACCTTGAGCCAGGCAAACCCTTTAGGCTGCTCATGACCCGAAGCTATGCCTTCTTTGATGTTTTGGGCCTGGATTCAACCTTTCTTCAAAATACCTTGCTGGATGATGCTCTGGTAACCATCAGTTACAATGGCCAAACCGATACCTTGTACAATCAATTGGTAGCCGATTTCAATCCGATTAAAATTTTCAACTATGTGGGTAAAAACCTGGTGCCAAACACGCCTGGCACCACATTTGAATTGAATATACGACTAGTGGACGGAGCTGAAATCACAGGGTCCACCAATATGATCGCCCTTGTACCAATTGACAGCGTGGTAGTTGAATTCAGCCCTGAAATTGATTCGCTGGCAAGGATACTCACCTATATAACGGACGATCAAAATAAGGAAAATTTTTACCGCAGATTGTTGAATTACAGTTCATTAGACAGCTTGCCTGACCAGGACTTTTTGGTAACAGACCGTTTTGCACAAACCTCTTTGATCGCATTTGGCACCGGGTATGAAATAGCTGAAGGAGACACGGTTTACAACACAATTTTCCATGTAACACGGGATTACTACGATTTTGTGGAAAGTGTGCAACTTGCTGTCTTAGGCAATCTTAACCCATTTGCCCAGCCTTCGCCTATTAAAAGCAATGTGAGCGGTTCGGCCAATCCGATCGGTATTTTTGCCCCTTTGGTATATGATAGGGACACTACGATCGTGCGAAAATGAAAACTAATCAATAGGTTATCAATATAATGTTAAGCTAATTTTATATGTTTGTATCTGCTTTCGGAGCATGGAGCATTATAGTCGTTTGAAAGTTATTGGAATTGTTCGATGCCTTTGAATCGCTTCGCAACCAATCGATTGTGAAGGTAAAACCTCCAAAAACACTTTGCGGCGCCTATAGCCTTTAAATGCTATGATTTAGGAATACCAGATTAACTATAAAACTATTAACATTATGATCAAAAATGGAATTAATGTCCCCAAAGGCTCCGTTTTGCAAACCCAGGTCTGCATTGTTGGGACCGGGCCCGCAGGCATCACCTTGGCCTATCATCTACAAAAAGCAGGTATAGATGTTATACTTCTCGAAGGATGCCGAAGTTCCAGCAGTAACGACCAAGAAAGTTGGGCGGACAAAGTCCTCCTTTATAATGGTGAGGCTACGGGCTTATTTGCAAAAAACGAGCCTGAATTCCTCATCCGCCCCTATGATTTTTCCCAAGGGCCTAAAGAACGAGAACGCACTTATGGCGGCACCTCCACCCACTGGGGTGGACAATCTCGCCCCTATGACCCTGTTGACTTAGGGGAAACCTCCCCGGCTTATCCAGGGTGGCCTATTACACGGGAAGACCTTGACCCATTTTATGCAGAAGCATCTTCATTCTGCAACCTTCACGGAGATTACAAAAGCAATGGTTCTAATTTTGATGCTGATTATTGGGCACAAGTCTTGAATGCTTCAGTACCAAAGCTGGAGGGTTTTGATACTGAAATGTATCAATTTTTTGGTCCAGATTTTTTAAATTTTGCAACCCGCACATTCGAGGATAATAAGACAATTGGCGACTTGGTACAAGTTATCGTGAACGCAACGCTGCTTAATATCAATCATGACAATGGCGTTGTCAACGGCCTCACAATAGGCAGCATGGAAGGGGCCCCGTCCAATCCTCCGACCTATAATGGCCACTCCTTTACCATCAAAGCGGACGCTTATGTCATGGCAATGGGAGCGGTCGCCAATGCTCGCCAACTACTACTGGCCAAAGTTCCGAATGATAATATTGGAAAATATTTCATGTGCCATCCGGTCATTGCGAATTATTTGTCCGGCGTAACCCCGATTAATGTTTCTGTCAATTACCTTACGACTTCGGAACAAAACCTCATGAGTGGCAATACATCTAACGGAGACCAATGGACTGATTCAAATGGCGTAACTGTTCAAGGCAGGTTTATTCCAGATGCAGAAACCACCAAAAATCTTAAAATCGGGAGGTGCTGGTTTTGGGGCGGTTCTGGAGGCCATGGGTTCTATTTTGAGCAAGCATTGAATCCCAACAGTTACATTACCCTAAGTGATAAAGTTGACAAGGTTTTTGGCCAACAAGAAGTCCGCATCAATTGGGACTTAAGTGAAGATGATGAAAACAGTTATAACCAGGTGACTGCACTTTTTCAAGCCGCTGTGAAAAAAATCAATCCGAAGGTTGTGGTTACTTGTGTTCCTTGGGAGCAGTTAAAAGGCGGTGCTGTGGTCAATGGACACCATCTTGGAACGACACGCATGTCGAACACTGCTGCAGATGGGGTAGTAAACCCTGACCTGCGCTCCCATGATCTAAATAACCTTTACATAGCAGGGTCTTCTGTCTGGCCCTCTGCAGGAATTTCAAACCCAACTTTCACCATTATTACCCTTTCTATCCGTTTGGCAGACCATTTGACAAGAACATTTTCCAAAGAAACTGGAAAAACCCCATCTGTTAAACAAAAATCAAAGGGCGGATTACTTAAAAGTATTGTTCAATTTATTCTTGGAATCCTTCAAAAGGTATTTCAACCATTTCGGCGCCGGTAGGTTTTTCGCCCAGGTTTCAAGTTTAAAGGTATTATTTGCCTTGCCCGGTTCAAAAAACTTTTAGTAATTATTCCTGCAATTTTTTTTGAGCAGTCTAAAAACACAACACGAACTGCTCCAAGTTTTTGCGACTTTTTACACAAAAAAAGCCTAGCTGAATATCAGTTAGGCTTTTTTGTGTAGAAATGGAGCGAATCTTCGAGATGGCTCCTATTGGTTAATGGAGCGTCTGTCCGGCTCGAATCACGGGCACTGTAGGCATTTTGGGGATAGGAATACCCCCATCTTTCTTTTTGCCTTCTTTGCCAGATTTTTCAATGACACGGTTGATCTCTTTTAAGTGAAATTTACCCTTTACAGTTACCAGGCCAGCACCTTCGGGAGTACTGAACAGTACCACTACCTTTTTGACTATTTGACCGCGTGATTTGACCATAACCCGCACATGCGTTTTGCCACTGCGAACGGTCACTAATTCTTCGAGGCCTCGACGCTTGGACTTTTTGACAAATTTTTTCAGGTCACGCTGACTGAATGGACTTTCATCTTCAAAAAACAATACACGAGCTTTCCTGATTTTGCGCACCAGCTTGCGGTCAGCCTTTTCATCTACAAATGCCGATCCGACAAAGGTAGCCCAGCGCGGCACTGCAAAAGAAATAGCCCCATCATAGTCCTTGTACTTCCAATACAAGCCATGGTCTTGCGCTTGCAAAGCATTGGCTGTCAGGAATAGAGCGACAATTAACTGAAATGGTTTCATGGTCAAAATCAGTTTTTGGTGGTCTTGATTTTCTCCAACTGTTCGGCTCCTTTTACATCAAGGACTTTAGCAAGCGAGGAGATCTTATCTAGGTCAATTTTACCGGTAAAACTCAACAGTACAAATTCATCGGGTTGCCCAACCAACAGCAATAATTCTTCGATGATATTGCCAGAGTCTTTTGTCCAGATGCGCACGTGTTCGTCTTTGTCGCGCACGGTAAGCAGTTCAGAATACTCGCTAGTTGGCACTTTGGAGAGGGCAGCCTTATACAGCGCTACTCCATCCGTGATACTGTCTGCCACCAATACACGAAGCCCACCAAGGTCTTTTACCACTTCGCGGATATTATTCCAGTCTTCGTCGTCGGTTTCGATCTTGGCAGCGAGTTGAAATAGTTTCGGGGCGATGTAAACCACCGTAAACCGCTCGTCTTCAGCGTATTGGTCAAAAAAACGAGTGATGGCATCATTCTGGGCGGAGCTTGAAAAAGCGCCTGCGAAAATGAAGAGCAGCAGAAAAAAAAGTTGTTTCATAACTTAAAAAAATTGAGTGACTGATTGATATTGAAAATTACTTTATGAACTATCCGGCTTTTCTTTTGGGTACTTTATCCATCGTTTCGAGATAGCTTGCACCTTTAATGGCTTCTTGGCGGCCTTTGTCTAATTTGGAAGAAACGAGGGCCAGTGCCGCTTTTATTTCTGCCATGGCTTGGGCTGTTTCGGGGTCAATGCTTGGCGTCGCTTTTTTCCGTTTAGGAGCCTGGTTCTTTTTGGATTGAGCAGGTACAGACCTTGGTTTGTCTATTTGTGCCACCGCCTTTTGATTATTTTCTAATTGTATCGCCTGTTCTGGAGTCTTGGGCAATTCGGTCGGTGCTTGGGAGGCTATCGGTGTACTGGCTTGCTGTTCGCGATAAATCCACCACCCTGCTGTCAGAAGCAGCACTACCGAGGCTGCCATTGCCCAATAATATTGTGTGTGGCGAATTGGCAATATCTTGGTTTTCGTGTTCAGTTTTACTTCCTGCTCCTGGCGCAGTGCCTGAAACAAAGGGGCGAAGGCCTCAAGGCGTTTGTCAATCCCGGTTGAATTGAAGTATGTTTTTATTCTGCGCTCTTCTTCAAGGGAGGTTTCACCCTCCCAATATTTATTGAGCAATTCCTGTATTTCTTCGTATTTCATCTTTGTGGACGTTTGACCTTGGAAATAAATCCTCAGGTTCATGTTCTATAACTAACTTCCTGAACCATTTTTTCCCGAACGGTTTTTCGGGCGCGGTGTAGGCAGACTTTGACCTGGTCAAGGCTTATACCGAGCGATTCAGATATTTCTTCATAACTCAGTTCTTCTACATCCCGCAAATGCATTACAAGTCGCTGTTTTTCTGGCAGTTGTTGCATCATATTTTTCAAGCGATCTATCAGATCATTCTGTTCTGTAGCCTGTGCAGGCGTTGCGAAGTCGCTGCTTCTTTCAGCTATGGCTTCCAAAGGCGCTGTACGACGAATACTCTGGCTGCGGTTTTTGTCCAAGGAGCGGTTGCGCGTCATGGTCATGCACCAGGCTTCCCAATTCTGAACGTTTTCAGTTTGTTCTGGGGCAGTTTTCCAAACTTTTTCAAGAACTTCCTGCACCACATCTTCTGCTTCATGCACACTCCCGGTGATTCGCAGCGCGAATCGGAAAAGTTTGTGGCGAATTGGAAAAACTTGTTCTTGAAATAAAGCCCAGTTCATGCTTTTCGTTCAATGTCTGAATAACTTGTGAAATGAATATCACGCTTCTATTACAACCAGACGGTATAACGGTTATGATGTTACAGTAAATGGCAATTTTCTAAAAGTTTTTTCAGTTTGGCCTAAGAAAAACTTTTCTGGCATGCGGACGTTCGTTACTTTTGAAACATCAATGCGCTCCCATTTTCGATTCTCAAAAATATTCAACCCAATTTCAAACATGAAAAAACTGCTCATTTTTGCGATTTTTGGAATACTTGCACAGGCAGCATGTGTCAACGATGCTTCTGTTTCGGCCAAAAAGGAAGATCCTAAGCAAAGCGCGCTCACCCTGCTCACCGAAAAGAACACAGCCTGGCAGCACGAGAATTTGCGCCTTTATCCAGTATTGGCTTCCACAGAAATGATTGCTGCCAATGCGGATTTGAATCAGTTGAAAACGCTTGCAGAAGGAATGAAATTACCGGGTTTTCGAGTGTTGGAGCAAAAGCAATTTGGAAGAGGCGACGAGCCCTGGTACCACGGCCTGACGGTTCAAAACAAAACGCAGGACACCATATTACTGCTTTCTGGCGATATCGTGGAAGGCGGTAATCAGGATCGCGTGATTGCTCATCATGAAGTTATTCTGCCGATGACAGTGCGCAACATCGAAGTGTTTTGCGTCGAAGCAGGTCGTTCTACTTATTACAACCCTGCCGCACCGGCTGCCGAAAAAGAGGCAGCTGCTTTCAAGGGCTATTACAATGTAGCAAGCCCTCAGGTACGCCGAGCCGTACAAAATACTGCAAACCAGCAAGAAGTATGGAATGCCGTATCCAAAGTTACCAAGGCGAATAAAGCGGAGTCCTCTACCCAGGCCTATACCGCGCTCGACAACCAAAGTCAGGAAAAAGCCCATCGTGATGTATATTTACGACACCTGGAACACCAATTTGACAATAATGCCGGTGTAGTGGGCATAGTGGCAGTTTGTGGCGACCAAATTTTGGGCATTGATATTTTTGGCAGCCCCGACCTTTTTCGGAGGCATTATGCAGCCTTGTTGCATGGTTATGTAGTGGAAGCAGCCTCCGCCTCGCCCACTACTCAAATATCTGATTATCAAGTACAAATCGCGTTTGAAAAAGTGTCGCGTTTAGCAGCCCCCCAAGCTAAAAGTACGCAAGAAGCAGGCAAGTTTGCCTGGGAAGGCTCCTGGGTGCATTTGTTTGGAAAATAGTATAAAATCCCCCGAATAACCAATCTACCGACTTACAACATGACCAATTTCTCTGATAAACTTAACCATCCCCCGATGCAGGCCCTATTTGTATTCGCGATCGCCTTTTTGATAATGGGGATCGGCTGGGGAATGGTCACAGCAGGCTTGTTCACATTGGACAGACTTTTTGCCTGGTCAATAGGTGCTGCACTGATGCTTTTTTTTGCTATTGCAAACAGTCTTTTAAGCCTTCGTGCCACCAGCTTCGTCAAATACTGGGGTGCTTCTATCTACAGTTATTTGGCTTTGGCATTTGGTACCATTATGACTGCCTGGGCCTTTTCGGGTATCCCTTTGCGTGAAGCCGGCAGTTATCGCTGGATTTACATTGTGGTAACTGTGGGTTTCATTGTATTCCTTTCCATGGTGAATTTCATGAAAATCATCGTTGCTTATGCTGAGAAAGAGGAATGGAATCAGCCTAGAAAACCCTGATATACCCGCTCTAGCAGACAGAGCATTAGAATCGGGTGTTTGTGTCAATTTGCCCTATCTTCGCGCTTATATGGCTATTTCCGAAATAAACCAGCCGGTACCAGATACGGAAGAGGTAACCCCACTTTCGCAGCTAGCGGTTGACGCAGAGGCAGATGATGACCTGGCTACCAATGAAGAGTACTTTGAGCGACAAGAGATTGTGGCCGACCCGAAACAAAGCTTGATTCGGCTCGACAAGTTTTTGATGGACCGTTTGGCCAACCGTTCCCGAAATAAAGTACAAAATGCCATTCGGGCAGGCTCGGTGCGTGTGGACAATCGTGATGTAAAGCCCAACTACCGGGTTCGACCAGGCAATACTATCTCCATTGTGTTGCCCAAATCGCTCGAAGAAAACTTTGACATTACTCCCCAGGACATACCCCTTAATATTGTATATGAGGACGAAGACGTTCTGGTGGTCAACAAACCCTTTGGGCTGGCAGTACACCCTGGTGTAGGCATACCTAACGGAACCCTCGTAAATGCTGTAGCCTGGCATTTGCAGGAACAATTTTCGAAACTTCCCGTAAAAGAAGGCAATGAACCCAACCGGGCTGGCATCGTGCATCGAATTGACAAAGATACCACCGGCATAATGGTCGTCGCCAAAAACGGCTATGCCATGACCCATCTGGCCAACCAGTTTTTCCACCATACCCTCGAGCGGCGGTACTACGCCCTGGTATGGGGTGATATGGAAGGAGATGCAGGCACTATTCGAGGCAATATTGGTCGAAACCCAAATGACCGCCGTCTTTTTATGGTTTTTCCTGAGGGTGAGGATGGCAAATGGGCTGTGACGCATTGGAAAGTTATAGAGCGTTTTTATTACTGTACCTTGGTGGAATGCCGTTTGGAAACAGGCCGAACCCACCAGATCAGGGTTCATTTGAAATCCATTGGGCATACGCTTTTTGGAGATATTCGATACGGTGGCAACAAGATTTTGAAAGGCACACTCTACCCAAAATACCGCCAATTTGTAGAAGGCTGCATGGCCTTGCTGCCCCGACAAGCATTGCACGCCAAGATTTTGGGCTTTGAACATCCAACTAAAAAAGAACATCTCCGCTTTGAATCCGATCTTCCTGAAGATATGCAATTGGTGATAGAGCGCTGGAGAGAATATGTGATGGATCGGAAGTGATTGCTTTTCCCAATCGGCAAACCCATGGCGGGTAAAATGTCCAAGTAAACCAGGCCTTTCAAAGCATGCAAGAATCTCATCCGGTCATAAAAAACGAGTTGCTGGCATATCTGCTCCGCCCTCAACGAATCGTGTTCATCGTGAACCCGAAAGCGGGAACCAATTTGCAAAAGCATATCCGTGATAACGTTGACGAATACCTTAACCACAAAAAATTTGAATATGGTATCTGGCTTACCAAACGGGAGGGCCATGCTGCTGAGCTTGCCCAAAAAGCTATAAGGGAAGGCTACGAAATCATAGTGGCGGTAGGCGGCGACGGCTCAATCAATGAAGTTGCTTCCGCCCTGATAGGAAGCGAGACCATTTTAGGAATAATCCCTGCCGGCTCAGGCAATGGCTTGGCCATGCACCTGGGTTATGGGCGTAATATTGACGAAGCGATCAAAAAACTTAATTCGGCAGAGGTCCAAATCATTGATTGCGGCACGATGAATGATCGGCCATTTTTCAATATAGCGGGAGTTGGTTTTGATGGATTTGTATCTAATCAAATGAAAGGAAGCCACTGGCGCGGTTTTTTGCCTTATTTTTTAAAATCAGTAGAGGCAGGACTTACCTATACCGCTCGTGATTGCCGCATTGAAATAGACGACAAAATTCTGGAATTAAAGTGCTTTGCCATCAGCATTGCGAATGGCCCGATGTATGGGTACAATTTCCAGATCGCACCGGACGCGCGTTTGGACGACGGGCTTTTTGAAGTGGTCATTATGAAAGACGCCCCGCGCTGGCAGTATTTTGCTGCGGTGCCTTCAATGCTGAACAACAAGATTTATGAAGCCGAATTTGTAGAACATTACACCGCTCGTCAAGTGAAAATTTTTGCCGAAGGTGAAAACCATGTCCATCTGGATGGAGAAGGAATCGTTGTTAATGGTGGCTTGACTTTTGAAATGAAGCCTTCAGCCCTAAAGGTGTTGGTGCCCATCAAAAAAGTGGATGAAGGAGAGGAAGTGTAAATAACTAAAGTCGTTTGAAAGCGGTGTTCGATAAGTTTGAATGACTTCATAACCAAAGGATTGTGAAAGCCGAAACTTTCTTTATCACTTTGCGGTGACCATAACAGTAAATTTGTGACATCCATTGCATCCAAATAAAATAGATCTGTTCCATGAGTAAAAAACTGCAATCATTGTCCGATCTGGGCGGCCTCGTTTTTTCAACCGATCCTGATTTTAAAATCGAAACGGAAGAAACGCCAGTGGAAAACAAACTAGCTGCTCAGCAAACCCTGCGCATTTGGCTGGAACGGGGAAGAGGCGGAAAAGAAGCCACCGTTATAAAGGGCTACCAAGGCTCGACCGACAGTTTTGAATCATTGGCAAAATTGCTCAAAAACAAATGTGCCGCCGGGGGCAGCGCCAAGGACGGGATTATCATCGTACAGGGCGACCACCGCGACAAGGTGTTGAAACTGCTGTTGGAATTGGGGTATAAAAACACTAAAAAAGCTGGTGGATGATCAGGCTTGTTGCCATGGATGGTTTTGTAGGGTAAAATTGCCTCCACCGCTAAAAGCCTATTAGTTTCCTATACACCCTATCCGGCAAACGGGCAAGATCGCCTGGAGTTTGATGAACAAAAATATTAGACAATGAAATTTTTTCAGGTTGAGGGCCGGACCCTTTTTCTCCTTTTATTAGTTCTTTCAGTCCTGATTGCCTGCAATCCGGCAAAACAAAGTAACACGGGGTCGGTTCGCCCAAATCAGCCCGGTAAGCCCATACCAACAAAACCTGCACCGATGGATACGGTCCGTTGGGTACCCAACAATTCCGGCAAACCACCGATCGGTGGAACACCCTCCAAGCCTGCTCCACCTAATGCCGGAGAAGACTACCATATCGCCTTTCTTTTACCTTTTTTAAGTAATCAAATGACCGGGAGCGAAACGCCTGAAAAGAGCAGGCTTGCTGTCCAGTTCTATTCAGGCGCTAAAATCGCATTGGAGCAGCTCAGTACGGAAGAATCCATCAACTTCGTGGTCAGTGTATGGGATACGCAAGGCAATGACGCTGATTTTCAAAAACTTATGAAAGACCCTCGTCTTGAAAAAAGCTCCGTTTTTATTGGCCCTGTACGTTCGAGCCATGTGGAGGCTTTTGCAGCATGGACGAAAGACTGGCGAAAAATCCTCATCTCGCCAGAAAGTCCAAGTGCTGATTTAACTAGCCAAAACCCTGATTTTGTACAAATGAACCCTTCTTTGCGGGCGCACTGTGAAGCCATAACACGGTTTATCCGAAGGTCAAGCCGCCCCGAAGCCGTAACGCTGGTCTGCAAACAAAAAGAGGTTGACCGCTTGTCTTATTTTCAGGATGCAAACAAGGCAATTGGAGGTAATTCCCGTTTCGCCGAGCTAGTGGTTCCTGACCAAACCACCAATTTTGACAAAATAGATTTAAAAAATCACCTTCGGGCAGGTCGTAGTTCAGTGTTTGTATTGCCCTCTTGGGCAAGCCAGGATTTTGTGATGGCTTTTCTCCGAAAATTGAAAGAAATAAAGGGCTCAAATAGGGTAGAAGTGTACGGAATGCCTCAATGGCGCAATTTCGAGGCAATCGACCCTGAATACCTTAATAGCCTGAACGTTCATATCAGTTCTTCAGGCTGGCTCGACTTCCAGGTACAGGAGCTAAAGGATTTTCAACAAAAATTCTACGACATAACGGGCACAATCCCAGACGAGGATGCATTCAATGGCTATGATGTGACCCTTTTTACCGGAAGGATGCTGGCACGTTACGGGCTTTCGTTTCCTGAACATTTGGAAGAGGCAAGCGCCACCACTTTTCATGGGCAATTCTCGTTCTCCAAAATTTTCTCCAGCGGTGCCGTAGATGACGGTCAAAACTTGCCGGACTACTGGGAAAACACCTTTGTCCACATTTTGAAGTTTGAGAAATTTAGTTTTGTTCCAGCAGAATAAGACAGATAAAACATGAACACTTCTCGTGAGCAGAAAATTCGAAACGTCATCCACCAGTCGCAACCCGACCTAACGGTTGTGCTGGAGAATATTTTCGACCCGCTGAATATAAGCGCCGTGCTCCGCTCTTGCGATGCTGTTGGGGTTCGGGAAGTTTTTGTGGTTTACACCAAAAAATACCTGGACAAGCGTGGTCTGATTTTGGGAAAACGAACCTCAGGGGGCACCTTTAAATGGATTGATGTGTATGTTTTCGAGGATTTAGAGGAGTGTTTTAGAAGGGTGCGCGAGCGTTATGAGCGAGTGCTGGCCACAAGTTTGTCTATGCCCCCCCCTTTGCCAGGCCTTGGCGGGGAGGAAGACTTGACAGTCAGAAGCGAGCACAGCGAATCTGTTTATGAGCTCGACCTGACAAAGCCTACTGCACTTTTGTATGGCAATGAAGATGAAGGTGTTAGCGCCGAAGCCCTGGCCTTAAGCGATGGAAATTTTACGATCCCCCAGGCAGGTTTTGCTGAAAGTTTGAATATCTCGGTTGCCTGTGCCGTCACACTTTTTGAAGCTCGACGGCAGCGGGAAGCCGAAGGGTTTTATAAAGAGAAAAGCAAGTTTAGCCCTGCGGAACAATCGCAGCTTTTTGATCGCTGGAAAACTATGTTGAAAGAAAAGTCCTGGCACCAGCAAAGGGCGATCGAGGTGAGCAAAAATTCAGAAGCGCTCCTTCCGGTTTATGTTCAGCGCGATCCTATTGCGCCCAATAAACAGCAGGTGCGACCAAGCCCGGTTACCAAGTTTGAATTATAAATCAACAGGCTGTTCGGGTTGCATTCCTATGCGTAGTTTTGTCCCACCAATTTGTCAAGCCATTACATGCAACTCTCCATTATCATACCGCTAAAAAACGAGGAAGAAAGCCTTCCGGAACTCGAAGCCTGGATACGCCGGGTATGTGATGCCAATGATCTGATGTATGAGATCATTATGGTGGATGACGGAAGCACCGACCGGTCCTGGAAAGTGATCGAGGAATTAAAAGCGGCCAATCCAGCGGTCAAAGGCATCAAATTCCGACGAAACTATGGCAAGTCCGCTGGCCTGCATACCGGTTTTCAGGCGGCTAAAGGAGACGTGGTCATTACGATGGATGCTGATTTGCAGGACAGTCCAGACGAAATTCCGGCACTTTACCATATGGTCATGGAGCATGGCTATGATCTGGTAAGCGGCTGGAAAAA
The DNA here is from genome assembly GCA_046160345.1 of Saprospiraceae bacterium. Lineage (GTDB taxonomy): Bacteria > Bacteroidota > Bacteroidia > Chitinophagales > Saprospiraceae > M3007. Next base: position 17,069 of record JBJXGO010000220.1, on the reverse strand, counting down.
AGTTCGTCATGACCCGATTAGCAAGACCCTTCCTACCAAACTCTATAATGCCGTGACGCGCCGCATGAGCGGTATCAATCTGCATGATTTTAATTGTGGCTTGAAAGCGTATCGGCACGAGGTGGTGAAATCCATTGAAGTATATGGTGAAATGCACCGGTATATACCCATTATTGCCAAATGGGAAGGATTTACGAAAATTGGTGAAAAGGTAGTGGAGCACAGGGCCCGGCAATATGGTGTCACGAAATTCGGTGGTTTTGAGCGCTTTATCAATGGCCCCCTGGATTTGATCAGCATTTCATTTGTAGGCAAATTTGGCAAACGACCTATGCACTTTTTCGGTACGCTTGGCTTGATCTCATTTTTGATAGGATTTAGTATTCTGGTTTATCTGACTTTTTCAAAAGCTGTTTATCAGGAATACGGCATTGCCGACCGACCGCTTTTTTATTTTGGCATTTTGGCTTTGATAATGGGCACACAACTGTTTTTGACGGGTTTTTTAGCAGAAATGATCAACCGGAATTCAGCGATTCGGAACCACTATTTGATTGAAGCTGAAATATAAACTCCCTTGAAAAAACATGAACCACCTGACCCTGTCTTCTTTCTCGTTAAATGGCCACCTCCAAGGAGTCATTGAAATTCCGGCTGGCACCAATACCAAGTACGAATACAATAAACAACTGCTTCAATTTGAACCGGATATGCGCGATGGAAAACTGCGGCGCGTAGATTTCATGTCGTATCCGCTCAACTACGGCTTCATACCGTCCACTCGTATGGACAAGGCCCGTGGGGGCGATGGCGACCCGCTGGATGTACTGGTATTGGCTGAACACCTTCCCACTGGCTCGGTAATTGAAGTAGAACCGATTGGGTTACTTTTGCTTAAAGACCTGGGCGAGCTCGACCATAAAGTCTTGGCAATCCCTGTTGACCCAACTAAACGAATCATTCAAGCCACCAATTGGATTGAATTTCAACGAGATTACAGTGCAATCCGGCATATTCTCGAACTCTTTTTTCTTTATTACGATGGACTGGGTACTATAACACCCATGGGTTGGGCCGACGAAAAAGCAGCATTGCAGGAAGTTAAAAAATGGCAATTAGTCGAATGAAGTCAACCATTTTCGCGACACAGCGTTCTTTTGCTCATAGCATTTTCGCTGCACAATTGCGATGAACCAAACTTTAACGCTACCATCATCTTTGAAGCCCTCTATTGCAACAGAACTGACTGAGTCCTATCGATATGACTTCTTTCGCAGTATTGAAGCAGCAGGTCGAGACTGGGACGCTGCCGCTCCATCGCATGATATTTTCTTGCAACGGTCTTATCTTCAGGTCGTTGAGTCCAACCCGCCTGTAGGCATGCGCTTTGGATATCTTGTTTTTTACAAAGATAATTGCCCAATTGGAGTAGCGTTGTGTCAAATAAAATATTTCAAGGGAGATGAGAATATCGCCGATCTGGATGTGCCGCGAAAGGACCCCTGTTTTTTTGGAGGCCTTGCCCAGTGGTTCAAACGTTGGGTGGCAGGAAAAGCCGCAGCAGACATCTTGATTTGCGGAAATATGCTATTGACAGGTGAACATGGCTATTATTTTGATTATCAAAAGATCAGTCATACAAAATCAATGGAAATTGTAGAAGCCGCCCTGGACAAAGTGGTTGAAGAAATGGGGCGGGATGGAATCAAAATGCCCGTTATCCTGATTAAAGACATTGCGCCTGAAAACCAGATCCAAGGCAATTATTTGGTTAAAAAAGGATTCACAGAGTTTGACATTCAACCCAATATGGTACTCGAACTTCCTTTCAAGGACATGGACGATTACCTGGCCACTATGTCAACCAAGTACCGCACCCGCGCGAAACGTGCATTCAAAAAACTTGACGGCATTGAACGCAGCGAACTCACGCTGGCTGAAATTCAACAGGAGCTCCCAACGATTTACCGGCTTTATCGTGACATCGCGAATAACGCGGGCTTCAACATGGTGGATTTGAACGAACAATATCTGGCTGCTCTTGAGCAAGACCTTGGCGAACATTTTCAAATGTACGCCTATTATCTTGAAGGCCAACTGGTTGCGTTTTATTCTACCCTTCGAAACCACGACGAGTTGGAGGCGCATTTTTTAGGGTATGAAAAAGCGCTTAATCATGATTACCAACTCTATCTCAATATCCTCTACGATATGGTCAGGATCGGATTGGAATATGACTGTAAACGCATTGTTTTTGCCCGAACGGCGCTAGAAATCAAGAGCTCTGTCGGAGCTGTGGCCCATGATCTGGCTTGCTACCTTCGGCATCAACATCCGGTGGTCAACAAATTTGCCCCTACCATTCTCGACTACCTGAAGCCCGTGGAACAATGGCAGCCAAGGCACCCTTTTAAGGAGGATTCCTAATGAACTGAAAAAGTCAAAACGGCCAATCGGAAATAATCCTGATTGGCCGTTTTTGATATTTTATACCTGATTCAAGCAGCCTATTTTATTACCACTACCCGTTGAACCTCCGTTCCGCTTACCGATTGGAAGTTAAGGAAGTACAATCCAGCCTCCTCGACCTGCATTTCTATCTGGTGCTTGCCCCTTTCAAAATTACTGTGGTGGGTTGTGGCTACTCTGCCATTCAAATCGGAAAGGGTCAACGTAACAGGTCCGGCCTCAGGAAGGGAAAAGGCAACATTTACCGTGCCTGCAGTGGGGTTGGGCGAGACTGGAAACAAACTTGCTACGGGTCCCTCAAAATTGGCCACTGCCCCCGATCTTGCCTGAAGCAGGCTGAATTCCAATACTGCTTGCACCGTATTATAACTTTGATCATATCCCTCCGCCTGAGCAATATTGGAATTCATCTGAAGCACATGCGGAAGGCTGCCTTTCTTTAAAGCCTTGAATTTCAATATGATAACAGAATGTTCCCCTTCCAAAGGACTCGTAGCGTACCAAGAAACTGCAACCCGGTTTTGCTCTATCGAATATCCAAAACGTGGCATGAGTGTTCCCGGAGTCACGCTTTGCAAGGCCAAATATTCAGGATCTGCCTCCAGGGTAAACTGAAAACCAGAGACATTGCTCAGATTGGGAGATTGCAGAACAACTTCAAGCTCCGCTCCTGCAGCGAAACGTCGTTTTTCAGTATAAAAAGCTATCCATTCTTCTTCACGGACTGAAGTCATGACAGAACCGTTCACATCCCCGGTCTTGATTGCGATGAAATTTTTGTTCAGACCCGGTGGAATTGGACAAACGGTACTGATCTTATCAGGAATAACCGTTGAAAACGGTTGGGCCGGATTTGGGAAAACAAAGTTTGAAGGCACAAAACGCCAGGCCGTATTGTTTGGGAAAGTGCTGGCGGTACCTACAATTAGGTTGCTCAAAACATCCAGATCGGCATTATTCAACTGACCATCGCGATTCACATCTGCAGCAATGATCCGGTAAGGGTTGGACAAAGGGGTTTGTCCGGAAATATGCTGCGCCGTAAACAATGCGTCCAGGGTATTTACGCCCAACATGGGCAAGGTGTCTAGCGAAGGGATGATGGAATAATTGCAAGTACCGGGCGCGCCTGCAAAAATGAAATTGCCGAGCGCATCGGTGACGCCATTAAACTGTTTTGGTATCGCAGGAAGATTGCTCTTGAGCAAAATTTTTGCACCAGCAAGTGGTTGTTGCAACTCGGTTGAAACATTTCCCCATACCGGTCCGGAGGGCGAGCAAGCCCCCATATTGTCCTGTACAATAACGAAAGTGGTGCAATAGTCGGCATTGCCATAAGCATCCACTGCCCAGATCTCGACAAATTGTTTGCCGATCTCGTTGCAATCGAACGTAACGGAATGGCTATCCAGCGGGAATCCGGTAGCGATGCCAGCCTTGCGAATACCGATTTTTATTTGAGGGGTGGGGGTACAATTATCCTCGGTGTAATGAAGGAAATCGGTATCCCACAAAGTGATCATCCCGGTCTGCATAATGTTGATACTCAAGCCGTTGATGCACACCACGGTAGGTGGTTTGCAATCGCGTACCTCAAACTCATATTTGCAGAGCGACTCATTGCCACATCGATCGTTGGTGATCCATTCGATCTTGTGTTTGCCGTATGGAAGCCCGACTCCAGCAGGGAATATTATTTTGGCGCAAACGGTATCATTTGCAATGGTTTTTTCAATGGGCCAGGCGCCAGGCGCACTGCTGCTTATCAGCGTTTCCATTGAGCCATTGCCATCCAGGTCCAGGAAAAGTCGGTAAGAAACGATCAGGTCAGATTTGGAACAGAGGTCAGTAACCTTCATCTTTAGGTTCACAGGGCCTTCGCAACGGGTTCCATATTGGGCGGGGTCATTGTTGGTGTAGTCGCAAAACAGCACGGTAGAACTGGGACAGTCCACATAAACCGGTGGCGCATTGTCAACAATTTTTATGACCTGAGTGTATTGAAAATAGCCGTGGTTGATACTGTTGCCCATCACCGTAGGGCCAATATCGGTGTTGCCTGGGTTGTCAATAAAAGTTGGCGCTGGCCAGTTGGGATCATAATCGCACCACCAGATAAGTTTCCAGGTACGCATTATTTTTTTGCAGCCGCCTGTATTGTTGATGTTGAACACCTGATCCTTAACCGAAATCCCCACATCGAAACCGCAGTTGCCATAATAGGTTATTTCGGGAAAAATAGTGTCTGCAGTGCCGCCACAACTGATTATGGTGCGGTCGTCAGGGAATTTTACGGAGTAATAATTTTGTTGGGCGGAAAGGGTGCTTAACAGGGTGATTTGAAGGGTGAAGGCAAGGATGCCCGCTTTCGCCAGGGCTAAGGCGGTAAGAGAAAGGATTGTTTTGCGCATAATTAAACCGATTTTTGAATAAAATTTATCGGCGAAAATAATGCGGTTCCTTCTTGCCCAGAATAGAGAATGTGACAGTTAAGCGACAGATGGAACGAATTAACGTGTAGGAGTCCCAGTCTATATTGAAATGCATGGAAAAAGTATGTTGATTTTGCCATTTTAATTTTTTGCACAAATCTAAAATTCAGCACATTGTGAAGTTTAAAACCTATTACCTTTGTAAGAAAAACATCACATGGCTACAAAAAAAAGAGTTCATGTAATCAAACGAACTGACGGCTGGGTACTAAAAAAGGAAGGTGCGGAACGAGCATCCCGGAAATTTGACACCAAAGAAGAAGCTGTTGATTCCGCCAAAAACTATCGACATAAAGGTCATGATATAGTCGTACATAAAAAGGATGGAACAATAGAAAGGTGGTCAAAAAGTTAGACCGACGATTAACCAATTCGAACGAAACGTATTTATCAATTGTCCATTTGATCCTGAGTACAGATTGCTTTTGAAGCCTTGGATGGTAGAGGTTGGGCGTAATAAAGTTCCAGGCCCGAATATGATTTGGGATGACTACAATATTTTCTATGCTGAACTTTATGATGAATTTCTCAAACGGGGATTCAAACCAATACAAATTGATGGGCTTGCTATTCCAGAATATTTAAAATTTCTGGATGAATGGTTGTCAAAAAATAACAAATCGGCCAAATCGCCTTAATCAACCAGCATCGCCGCTCGGTCCAATTCTTGTTGTGCCATCCCTTTTGGCAATTCTCTGAAATGGTATTGTTGATTGCGCAATTGGGGAACGAACCCGGCCTCCCGGATGGCTGCCTGAATCCCGTCAGCCGTAAATCGGAACCTTGCACCAGCAGCCGACACCACATTCTCTTCAATCATGATGCTTCCGAAATCATTTGCGCCTGCGTACAGGCATACTTGTGCAATTTGCTTGCCCACCGTAAGCCATGAAGCCTGGATGTTCTTTATGTTAGGTAGCATAATGCGGCTCATAGCAATCATCCGCACGTATTCATCCCCTGTGACGGCGTTTCGAGCCCTTTTTATTTTGCGTAGAATAGTGTCTTCGTCTTGAAAAGGCCAGGGGATAAAAGCCAAAAAACCATTGGCATCCGCGGGTTTTTCAGACTGTACCTGGCGGAGTTCGACAAAATGCTGCATCCGCTCCAGGTTGGTCTCGATGTGGCCGAACATCATCGTGGCTGATGTGGTAAGCTGCAATTTATGGGCGGCCCGCATCACATCAAGCCATTCCTGCCCTCCGCATTTACCTTTAGAGATCAATCGCCTGACCCGATCATCCAGAATTTCGGCACCAGCTCCGGGCAGGGAATCCAGTCCTGCCTCTTTTAAGGCTGCAAGTACTTCAATGTGGCTCATGCTTTCTAATTTCGAGATATGTGCGATTTCTGGCGGCCCCAGTGCATGAAGTTTAAGATTCGGATATTCTGACTTCAATTGACGAAAAATATCTACATAAAACTTAAGCCCAAGGTCCGGATGGTGACCGCCTTGCAAAAGCAATTGTTCTCCGCCCAATCGAAAGGTTTCCTCAATTTTATCACGGTATTCCTCGATTGTAGTTATATAGGATTCCTCATGGCCTGGCCTGCGGTAAAAATTGCAGAATTTACAATTGGCGATACAAACATTCGTCGTGTTTGAGTTGCGGTCAATGATCCAGGTCACGGTTTTGCCAGGTACATGATGTTGACGTATTGAGTTGCCTACATACATCAATTCGGAGGTAGCGGCATTTTCAAAAAGGAAAACGCCTTCTTCCGGGCTGAGCCATTCCAAGCGGAGTGCGCGTTGCAGGAGATCGGATGTGTTCATATTATGCACGTGGGTGTACCGAAAGGGATCAAAAGATTTTCCCAAGTAACAAAAAAGCAAAGGTAAGGTTGGGGAACTCCAAATTTGAAATGACGGTTTATGGAGGCGATCGACTTGAGCCATTTTGTTTTGGTTTTCAAGTCGTTTTTTTGAAACATTTTGTAGCGAAAAATTTTACTTTTGCGGGCGGTTTTGCCATCCTTCTTATGCTTGAAACAAAAACACCTGAATCCCTTTTCCAACGCACCCGTCGAATTTTTCGCCAAGCTCTGAACGGAGAGGAGCAAACGTTTACCCAAGGAAGTATTGACCGGGCCATTGTATTGCTCTCTATTCCCATGATACTGGAAATGGCCATGGAATCGCTGTTCGCAGTGGTTGACATATTTTTTGTGTCGAAAATTGGGCCTGAGGCTATTGCCACCGTTGGTATCACAGAGTCCGTGCTCACACTGGTGTATTCCATAGCCATTGGCCTCAGTTCGGCAGCTACGGCCATGGTAGCGCGGCGCATTGGAGAAGGCAATCGGGATGCAGCAGCCAAGGCGGGGGCGCAAGTGATTCTGATTGCCTTAGGCATATCTATTGCCATTGCAATACCTGGATATTTTTATGCAGAAGACGTACTTTCCCTGATGACACAGGACCAAAGTGTCTCTGCTACCGGACATCAATTCACCCGTCTTTTGTTGACTTGCAATTTGCCTATCCTGTTGCTCTGGATGCTAAATGGAATTTTTAGAGGGGCAGGCGATGCCGCCACGGCCATGCGTGCGCTTTGGATCGCCAACGGGGTGAATATTGTGCTGTGCCCACTGTTTATTTTTGGCTTAGGCCCTATTCCAGCGATGGGCGTTTTAGGCAGCGGAATTGCTACCACTATTGGTCGTTCAGTAGGTGTGGCGTATCAACTTTGGCATTTGTTCGGAGTGGGAAGGATTGTCAAGTTGCGCTGGACGATGATGAGCCCAAATTGGGATATTATCGGCACGTTGGTTCGGATTGCTTCAGGCAGTACTGGACAATACCTGATCGCTTCTGCCAGTTGGATTTTTATGGTGTTTATATTGGGTCAAATCAACAAGGAAGTAGTGGCAGGCTATACCATTGCGATAAGGATCGTCATTTTTTGCATATTGCCTTCCTGGGGCATGGCAAATGCTGCCGCTACCCTGGTTGGCCAAAACCTGGGTGCGGGCATGCCTGAACGTGCGGAAAAGTCGGCCTGGCGTGCCGGCTATTTCAATTTGCTATTCCTATCCATCATAGGGTTGGTATGCCTGATCGCAGCCCCACAACTGGTTCGATTTTTTACTCAAACTCCAGCGGTAGTAGAATCTGGCGCGCTGGCGTTGCGCATTATTGCCGGTGGTTATGTCTTTTATGGTTGGGGAATGGTGTTAACACAGGCCATCAACGGTGCAGGGGATACATTCACGCCAACCTTGCTCAATTTTGTTTTTTTCTGGCTGATAGAAACACCCCTGGCCTGGTTGCTCGCCCTGGAACTAGGCTTGGGAGAATCAGGGGTTTATTGGAGCATCGTCATTGCCGAATCGGGTATGGCACTTGCTGCTATATGGGTATTCAAAAAAGGCAAATGGAAGCTGGCAAAGGTTTGAGCCCCGATTAAACATCAAAATCTTTTGATATAATTTTTTGGCACAGGAATTGCAAATGCACTAGCAGGGTCATACCTTTACCCCAGAATTCCTCCCCATCTCATGGACTGATTTGCAATAGAGCCAATTTTTGCCCTTTGATCGTCCACAATTTTCGTAGTAATAATTTATCGAGCCTGTCTTGAGGTGTTTGTTATGATCCGTTCAATAGAACGGCAAATGGCGTGTATACGACAAAACAACACTTCATTTGACCTCAGATAGGCATCAATTTTGTACCACTGCAGTGGTTCGAATGCTAAATACCATGCTTGTGAACACTAATGCTACGCTACAATTAATAATGCGACATTTTTTACAAATCGCATTCCTGCTATCGGCTTTCAGCCTATCGGCCCAAGATATCCACTTTTCCCAATACGGCAACTCGCCCCTCAACCTGAATCCCGGGCTTGCTGGAGTCTTTGGAGGTGATATGCGTTTTGTTGGAAACTACCGCCAACAATGGCGCACTGTCCGGGTCCCATACACAACCTTCTCCGGTTCGGTAGAGAACAAGGTGTATTTAAAGCAAGGGCGGTACGACAAATTTGCAACTGCTTCGCTGTTGGTCAATTATGACAACCAGGGCTCCCTCTCCTTGAAGTCCTTGCAAATAGGCATCCCCATTTCCCTGACCCTGCCCTTAGGGAAAAGCAACTTTATTTCTCTAGGGGTCACGCCCTTGTTTGGACAGCGCTCCTTTGATACTGATGAGATTAGTTTCAATGAACAATACCATGACGGCATGTATGATCCTGCCGCGGCGATCACAGAAGATTTAAGTGTTACGAACCTGAAGTATTTTGACATCAGTGCAGGGGCAAATCTTCGGCTTCAGTCGCCACGAAAACGCAACCGGCTCGACATCGGCGGGGCGATGCACCATATCAATCGCCCTTCTCACGATTTTTGGGCCTCTTCCGTTACGGCAACAGATGATGTACGCCTTTACAACAAACTTACCCTGTACGGTTTGGGCTTGTTCCAATTGTCTGAAAGGTTTGATGTCCTTGCCCAGGGACTTTTTCAGCAGCAAGGCAAATATCAGGAGATCGTGTATGGTGGTGGATTGCGTATGCACCTCAACAGGTCGCATTACAAGGAACTTGCGCTGCAAATTGGGGTAGATTGGCGGCACCGGTACAACAATTCCCTGGTGCCCCGGCTTGAAGTCCTTTATGGTACCTGGACCTTAGGGGCCACCTTTGATTGGGATGCGTTTTCTCAGGCAGGCAAACTTATTACAGATCGCCGAGGTGGGCCTGAACTTTCCCTGATTTATCGTTTTTACAAAGTGAAGCCGCTTAAAAAATTCAAAGCCTGCCCTATTATTTAAGGTAATGAGATTTTGAAAAATTCAGCAGCATCATTCTAAAATTCAAGTCGCCCAATCTATTAACCTCTGAAACAAACCAGTTAATTTTCAATCCAACAAGATGAAGCACGTCTATTCGAGCTATATTTTTCTCCTTGTTTTTCTGGCCGCACAAAATGTTTGGGGGCAAACGACGGATCCTCGACCTAGCGATTCGACCAGGTATAGATCCATCGTTTCTGACCGAATTAATGAAATGGATGAGCAGGAGCGCGGGCCTTCAATAAGCAAATTGTTAAAAAAGGCCAATGAGTCTTTTGGCAAGAAGAATTTCTATGCGGCCTCCAAATATTACAGTTTTGTGCTTAATCCGGAGCCCTTGCATGTTGAGGCACTTAAAGGTTATGGAGAATCAGCATTGGCAATTTCTTCGCTTGATAGTGCAGAAGCTGCCTTTCAGCGTTTGGTAGATCACAATTTGAGCCCTTCTCCAGATTATTTCCCCAAGTTTCGCCTCGCTGAAGTCAAGTTCCGAAAAGGGAAATACTCCGAGGCCTTGGAACTTTACACCGAGCTGGCAAAATCGCCGCAGGTTCCGCCAATTCCCGACGACTTGAAAAAAAAGGCTGCTAAGCAATTAGAACTTTGTCTGTGGGCGCAAGGTGCTGGCATGGACAATCCCTACCTGATTAAAGATGATACTTGTTACTTGCTGGACACCGCCAATGTCAACACGCGAGAATTATACTCAGAATATGTTTCCAACATTCGAGATGGCCGCTTGTATTTTTCAGCCTATCGATTTGATTTTAAAAAAGACAGGTCCAACCCCAAGCGCAATACTATTAAATTACTGGCAGCAGAGGATGCACGAAAAAAACTAGGGCCCTCCGAGTCAATGGTTGTTTCAGAATCAGAACTGAATGATTTGAAACGGCAACACACCGCTCACCTCAGTTTTGATGAAACTGGTAATACAGTTTTCTATGCGCTTGGCGATTACGTCCGTGATTCTGCAGACATCCGTTTCGAGCTCTTTCGCCGCAAGAAACAAACTGACGGCAGCTGGGGAGTTCCAGAAAAATTGAATGCTGCGAACGCAGCGGGCTACACGACCACTGAGCCAAATTTTGGTTATTCAGGAAAAGATAATAAGGCTCTTTTTTTTGTCAGTGACCGCCCGGGTGGAAAAGGCGGAAAAGACATCTGGTATTGCAACTTGTTTGGAGACAGCCTTGGAGCGCCAAAGCCGCTTTCCCAAATAAATACCCCCGGCAACGATGTAACCCCTTTTTACCACATTCCATCAGGCAACCTGTTTTTTAGCACAGACAGTCTGCCCTCGCTGGGTGGTTTTGATGTTTACAAAACCAGGTTGACCAACAGAGGGGTTTGGGAAAGCCCCGAGCACATGGGCACTCCGATTAACAGCGCGGCCAATGATGTGTTCTTTGTGTTGGACTATGACAGCAAACGTGGTTTTTTCAGCAGTAATCGAATTGGAAGCGTGAATTATTCAGAGGAAGGCTGCTGTTACGATATTTATTCGGCTGATTTTCTGATCAGATATAGGGCAATTGCTCTACACGACCTTACACACAAGTCTTTGCCATTCACCCATATTTCGCTTAATGAAATAGCGGAAAATGGGACATTCATACCTGTAGAAACGCCTCCTGCCGATTCGAGCAGTGTTTATACATTCAATCCGGAATTAAACCGAAGTTATGCGCTGGTTGCTAAGAAAGAAGGATTTATGGGAGACACACTCCTGATCAAAACTCCCAGAGAGTTGTGGACCAGAGAAATCGTGGACACATTATACCTGAGGCCGCCGGTCAACTTGATTGCCTCTGTATATGACGCCGATACCGACGAACCGATTTATGGGGCTACTACTACATTCTTTGACCTGGGGTATCAGTCAAAATCCGGCGATTTTGTGAAAAGCGGCTCAAACGGAAAGGCAGAGACCTTGGCTGACAACTCAAATACCAAAAACTATACGCTCGATTTTGAGCACAAGTACCGGGTGCTGGCTGCTAAAGAGGGTTATGTTTCCAAAACCTCAAAGGCCGACTCCTCTGAAATTGTTTCTACCATAGGAAATGTGGTAGGAGGCACATACGAGGTAAAACTTTACCTGCACAAGCCCTCTCTACTTGAAAACTACCTGCCTATCACGCTTTATTTTGACAATGACTTTCCCAAACGAATTCGTGCAACAGACCCTCAGTTAGAAGACGTTACCGATCCGTTTTTGATCGAGATGAAGAAGGCGCTGCAAAGGAATCCGAAGGACCCTAAATATCAGGACACGATTTTGCTTGACTACCAAAAAACCTTTGTGGACTATATCCGAAAGAAAAAAGAATATAAAAACGAGTTTACGAATGTGCTTTCAGGTCAGAAGAAGCTGGATGAACTTGATTCCATTGAATACTTTTTTGAACAGGAAGTGCGTATGAACTGGGATTCTTTTTTCTCCTTTTCTGATAAAATAGATTTAATGCTTCAAAACGGCGATACCATTATTCTGACGCTGAAAGGATATGCTTCCCCGCTTTCGAACCCGGATTATAACTTCCATTTGACCAATCGTCGTATCGCCTCGGTATATAACCACTTTATGTTTTTTGACAATGTAACCTTTTCTAATTACAGGGAAGTTGGTGGCAACGGCCAATTGAGGTTCAACCGGGAAGCCAATGGTGATGCAACTTCTCCTCCAAATATGAACAAGGACCCAAAAAATCGCCGCCTTTCGGTGTACGACTATAAGGTTGCCCGAGAACGAAGGGTTCAGATAGTGGGTGCAAAAGTGAGCAAGGGAAGCAAGGAAAAGAAGAAGTTATAACCCAAGTGAATCCGAAAGCAATAAGAACTCTCTCTTTTGCAGGCACATGGGCAAGACCCCATGTGCAGCAAAAATAAATATCGCAAGATGAAAAAAAGCCTAATTTCGGTCGTTTCGCTAATGCTTTTGGCTTCGATAACCGTGGCTAACGCTCAAATACAAATGACCTTCAGCACTGTGCAACCCACTTGCCATGGCTTTACCAATGGTTCGGCGACTGTGTTTCCGATAGGTGGCGCAGGGGGATATACCTACTTTTGGAGCACCAACCAAACGACTCAGACCACTTTTGGTATTGGAATGGGTACCTATACAGTAACCGTCACAGATGCAGTACAAAATACGGCCTCCGGTCAAATATCCGTTTCAGAACCTACCGCTGTAACGGCATCTATCACAGCAGGCAATCTGAGTTGTTCAGGGAACTCCGGGCAATTAACCGCTAGTGGTTTTGGTGGGGCCCCACCTTACAGTTATGCCTGGGATGGCCCGGGAGGCCCATCATCGTTCAGGTTCATGCAAGTAGTGGCTCCAGGTAATTATTTCGTCACCGTAACAGATGCCAACAACTGTTCAGGGGTGAGTAGTTTTAACGTTCCGACAGCGCTTTCGGTAGAGGTTACTGCAACAGACATTCCTTGTTCCACTTTACCTCAAGGAGGCTCTGCCAACGTGGTAGCTACTGGCGGCGTTGCCCCTTACGTTTATAATTGGAGCAATGGGGAGCATACAACCCAGATCAATAACCTTAGCCAAGGGCCCTATTTTTGTACGGTCACGAGCGCCAATGGCTGTGTAGGAATAGACTCTGACAATGTTGACATTCCTGCCCCCCTGGTGGTTGTTATCACTTGGCTCAGTCCTTCATGTGGCTTTAGTAACAATGGACAAGCAACTGTTCAAGCTTCGGGAGGTACCCCACCTTATGTTTACAATTGGCCAAGCCCGCTGCCAAGCGGGCCTTCGCAAACCGGACTGGCTCCCGGACTTTACTACGTTTGTACTTTTGATTCGAACATGTGCCAGAATGACCTGTGGGTAAATATTCCACACATTACGGGCCTGAATGTTCAATTGGTCGTCAACAGCGCCACTTGTTTAGGAATAGACAATGCAAGTGCCACCGCAGTAGTAAACCCAGCTGGAAGCAACTACGTTTACCAGTGGAATATTCTTCCGCCAGACTCCAACGTGGTACAACTTACGGGGCTAGCGGCAGGAACATTTATTTCCGTGACTGTGACAGACACGCTGTCGGGCTGCACTGGCACCGCCTCCGGGATTGTAGGAGCACACTCGAACATCAATTTAGCGGTTACGGATATTGATATTCTTTGTGCGGGTGGCTTTGGCAGTGCTACGGCTCTGGCATCCAACGGAACGCCACCCTACAGCTACACCTGGTACAGCGATACGATCAAAATTGGAGACACCCCAAGTATTGGTGGCTTGAATCCAGGAGCATATTTAGTTACTGTGGAAGACTTTTTGGGTTGTCAGGCTCAGGCTGTGGCTGATATAAGCATTCAATCGGCACCCAATGCGCTTATTGGCCCGGCTAGTGTATTGCTTTGTGGTGATAGTCTCAGCATCGTGCAATTCACCAACGAATCAACTGACCCATATAATGTAATTGCCACTTTGGAGTGGACCGTGACGCACAATGGCGTTGATACGACCATCAACCAATTGAATCAAATAACCCTTCCGCTGCCTGTGGATGACACCATTACGGTGCGGCTTATTGTTACTTCGGGGTTGGGCTGCAAGGATACTGCAATGCTTTTTTATAATGTGCCGGGGTATCCTCATTTTACCATTAGCCTTGACTCAGCCACCTTAAATTGTACTGGCGACTCCATAAAGATAAACGTGATCAACGGAGACACAACTTACAACTACGTCTGGAGCCCGGCGGTTACCCCGAATCCCAATCCACTCCATGTCCTCGTTTATCCTACGACAACTACGACCTATGTACTGACCGTAACGGACGGGAATGCCTGTACTGCCGTGGATAGTATTACCATTGTGCCTGCAGCCGGGTTTGAATTATTTGTTGCTGAAAAGATCATCAAGACCTGTGGCGACTCCGCCATGCTTTTTGCTTACACCATACCCTCCAATATCCTCATCATTTGGTTTCAGGGAAACGACACGCTAATAGGAAACCCAGTTAAAGTACCTGCAAGCTCTACCACTACAATTTATACGGTCAAAGCTTTTGCTTCAGATACTTGTTATTTGATGGAGCAGGTATCGGTGACGAGTTATGATCTGGAGATAAGCATTGACCCCGATGCAGAAACAAGCGTTTGCGAAGGGGATTCTTTGTTACTTTCTGTAATTGTAAACCCCGCTTCTGACAGCTTGAGCTATTTGTGGTCGGTCAATGCACCAGGCATTTTAACTACCCCTACGTTGGCAAACCCAATACTCAGCGGACCAGTGGGAGTTTATACCGTTACAGTGATCGTAACCAATGTGATCTGTGCGGATACCCTTTCGTTTCAAGTTGAAATACTTCCCGGTTTAAACTTCCCTGGACAAGTTACAGCCGATCTCTGCAATGGGTTGGAGGTACAATTCTTCAACAATGTGAGCGGTACCTGGGACTTTGGCGACAATTCCGGGCTTGATACGACGATGAACCCCGTTCATACTTATACTGCTTCCGGGCAATATCGGGTGATTTTCACCGCTGATTTGCAGTGCGCATCCCCTTGGGATTCAACGATCACTGTTTTTGATTCAGTTCTCACGGCAGGTATTACCCACTTATATATTAACTGTTCGACAGAAGCGCTTGTCCAGTTGAACGGCAGCGCCAACCACGCTGGCAATAACACCTGGGATTGGACATTCCCTAACGGAACTCCGGCCACTTCAACAGTACAAAATCCGACGGTTACTTACAACAACGAAGGAATCTATACAGCAACGCTTGTTGTTACCGATATCAACGGCTGTACCGCTACTGCAACCGACACGATAATTGTTGAAATTATTAACGACTTCATCCCGAACCCCGCCCCAATCTGTCCCGGCGATTGCGTTCAACTGAACCCGGACGGCTTTGACCTAGGCGCGAACTACTCCTGGACTTCTGTGCCAGTTGACTCAACATTGTTCGGACAGGAAAACATTCCAAATCCCACGGTTTGCCCGCTGGTGCCAACAATTTATACCGCAAATGTTAGCACGGGGCTTTGCACCGTAAAATACTCCGTGCTCGTTACCTTCAAACAGGGTGGCATAGTTATCCTGCCCGATGATATGATCGTATGCTCCAATGATTCAGTTTCAATCACGGCATTGTCCAATGGTGCAACCATGTTCGAGTGGTCCATCAACGATACTTTCGTACCCATCTTTGCCACCACGCAAACCGTGACCGTACAACCGCCTGGCACCTTCTATGTGCGGACCAAGGGTACTGAATGCACGGCGGTGGACTCCATCCATATCGGTTTGAGCCAGCTGGACCTATTGATCACCCAAATCACTAACATCGTCTGCGAGGGCGACTTTGGCAGCGCAACTGCCTTGGCTTCTAACGGCACCCCTCCCTACACTTACATCTGGTTCAACGATGTTCCGCTTCCAATCGGGAATAATGCGAGCATCACTGGTCTCAGCGCTGGCACTTACACCGTTTTGGCAACAGACAGCGTGGGCTGCACGACCATAGACACCGTAAACATCACAGTGCTTTCTGCCCCTAATGCTTTGATTGACAGCGCTTATGTGCTCGAATGTGGCGAAAGCCTCAGCACGGTGCGGTTCATCAGTTTGTCCAGCGATGCCTTCGACCAGATCGATTCGCTGAAATGGATCATCACTGGTCCAGGTATCAATGTCGTGATCCTTCAACAAGACACTGTTGATATTCAATTGCCTGTAGGTGACACCATTACGGTAACACTTATCGCCACTTCCAGTCTCGGTTGTTCGGATACCACGAGCCTTGAATTCCTGGTGCCAGGCATCCCTGATTTTTCTATCAGTCTCGACTCAACGAGCCTGAACTGCAACGGCGGCCCGCTGACCCTTATCGTGGATGGCGACCCGGACTATGACTATTCCTGGGAACCTGCTGTGACCATCATTGGCCCGCTCCATGTGTTGGTTAACCCAACTGTACCTACCACTTATGTGCTGACCGCAACCGATGGAGGCGTTTGCACGGCGGTGGACAGCATCAGGGTCACACCTGTGGACGGGTCATTCCAATTGATAGTTTTGGACAGTATTATCCAGACATGCGACACCACAGTTACCTTGTTTGCCAGCACAATTCCTGCTGGCATCGCCACCATTGTTTGGTGTAAGGGACTCACCCCGATTGGAGGAAACCCCATTGTCGTTCCGGCTACTTCAACACCAACGATCTATACGGTCAAAGCCATCACGGCAGACAGTTGTTTCCGTATGGATCAGGTGGTGGTGCAGGGTTACGGGGCAGATGTTGAACTCGACCCCAATGCGGAAACCA
>JBJXGO010000219.1:0-12317 GCA_046160345.1 Saprospiraceae bacterium | reverse complement strand
GAAGACGAGCCCTTTTTGGGCAAAATCGTGCAAGAGAGCCTCGAAAGTCGACACTTTGAGGTGCATTGGATAACCGATGGTGCTGAAGTATTGGAGGCATTCGAGGCCTTCTGCCCAGACGTGTGCGTGCTCGATGTGATGCTCCCCCACCGGGATGGTTTTTCTTTGGGGAAGGATATCCGCGCCCGTGACCCTCAAATGCCCATCATTTTTTTGACCGCCAAAAGCCAAACGGAAGACGTGCTCCAGGGTTTCGACTCCGGCGGCAACGACTACCTCCGCAAACCCTTCAGCCAGGAAGAATTGATCGTGCGCATCAAAAATCTGGTAACCCTTACGAAGGGCAAACCGCCTGTTTCACCCACCAATACCGATGGAATCCGGCTCGGTCGCTTCCTTTTCCACCCTGAACGCCAGCAACTTCAACTGGACACTCAGCCGCCTCGCCAACTTTCGCACCGCGAAACCCAGCTCTTGGAAATGCTGGCCTCCAAACCCAACGCCATCGTGGAGCGCCGGGAAGTACTGAAACAGGTGTGGGGCCACGATTCTATTTTTAATTCACGGAATTTGGATGTGTACGTTACCCGGCTCCGCGAATATTTAAAGGAAGATGCGGGGGTGCAGATTTTGACTTTGAAGGGGGTGGGGTATCGGGTGGTTTGTAGCTAGGATTAGGCTGGAAGACTAGATTCAACCAATTTCCCACAAGAATTAGCAAAAGCCCACTCAGCGCATATTCTTGTCATCTACTTCCGTAAGCACTGCCCCGGCAAATTTTTCGTCCAGGGATCGAAGAAATTCCAGCGAGGACTGATCCGCATTTTTCAGCACGGAATTGGCATTAAAAACGGCCAGCACTTTGTCCGCAAAAGGCACAAGTTCCTGTGCATCCGAATATTGGTTGAGCGCTGCTGATTCCATTAAAATATAATCATAATGCTTGTGGAGCGCTGTGAGAAATGCGCTGAATTTTTCTGGGGCCAACAATTCAGCGGGTGATTTAGGTAGCCCCGTATTCCCCAGAATATCAACGGGTTGGGTCTCCTTTTTTTCCGCAGACTGTGTTTTAATCTGGAAAACATCCGCTAAGCCAAAGTCTTTTATCGCTTTGTTCAGGATGGCTTTGTTCGCGCTTGGCTGATCGGTGAAAGTTTCTGGAAGCGGGGTTTTAAAATTCGTATCGAGCATCAACACCCGTTTGTTGTTGAACGCCAAAGAGTGGGCCAGGGAAAGCATTAGGAAGGTTTTCCCTTCTTTGGTTTTAGGGCTTGCGATAAGAATGTTGCGCCCATTTGAAGCAATGATTTGTCCTCGAAGTTTGCGCAGGCTTTCCCGGAATGCGTTGTATTTTTCTTCCTGATTATTTGCTGAAAAAATACGTTCCAAATCAAAGCCCTTGACTGGCACGGCCGGGATTGTACCTATCAAATGAAGTCCGTTGCTGTGTTTTTTGAAAAGCTCGGGCGATTGAAGCGTATTATCAAGATAAGCCAGTCCAAAAAGTGCAATCACCATCAAACTTCCTGACACAATGACTGCAAACAAACTGAGCAGGGTACGCCTGTCTGGTTCAGGCCATTCGGGTAATTGCCCGTTTTGAACAATAGAAAGTGGATTTTCGGCATTTTCCAGTATTAATTTGGCTTTGATAAACTCATCGTTGATTTTGTCAAATTCAAGTTGGGCATTGTCCTGCTCTGCCTGAAGTTTAGAAAACACTTCGTCACTGACCACCATGCTGCTAAGTTTGTTTTTAAGGAGATAAAGCTCACTGTTTGTGCGCTTGAAACTTTCCTCTGCTTCAATCCGGTCCAAATCATTGCTCACCCTGTCTTTATAGAGGTCTTCCTTGGTTTTTTTCCCCTCTTCGTTGCGCGGCCGACCTTGCGAACGTGCCGAAGAACGCATGGCTTCTTCCAATTCTGTTTTGGCATCGGCGAGTTCTTCTGCAATCGCTTCGTTTTTACCGCCCGCTTCGGCATTGCGGCGCGTGAGTTCGCGCACGCGTTCCATTTGTTCGGCGGTATTGTTTTTTTCCAAAAGTCGGCTTTGAATTTCCCGGGCATCGCGGGATTCACGGTCGCCCTCGTATTTCTTAATGCGACTGACGGATTCTGCGGCAGACATTTTCTTGGCAGCAGCGCGCTGGCGTTCAAATTCCAGTTTGGCGATCTGGCCCACCAATTCCTCACTCTGCCTTCCAAGCACCGGCAGGCCCTTTTGCTTCAAATATTCAAATTTCAGGTCGCTGATAGAATCTACGACGGCCTTTTTTTCATTGGCTAATTTGGCGTAAGAATCTACGTTTTGGCGCTTGTCGCGCACCAGCAGATGGTAATAGTAGGTCAAAAAACGGTTGGAATATGAGTTCACCAAATGTTTGGAAAGGGCCGGGATCTCGGTGGTGACTGAAATATCCAGGTAGTCTGTTTGATTTTTTCTTTTGACGGTAAGGCCGCGTAAAATAGCGTCGTTATCATAGCCGTAAGCGCGGGCAATTTTATCCAGCAGAAAATCAAACTGCGGACTAAATGAAGCATCTTCCAGACTGTCCAGGTCAATCTTTTTGAGATCCTCAAACAGCGTTTTCTTTTCCTCCTCTGAAAAATAAGCCAGTCCGAGATTGGCTTGCCTAAATGGTTTTTCAGGCCCATTGCCAGCTTCTGCCGCCAGATCATGCTGCAGCATTTCGATGGTGACCAACTTAATGGCAGTGCGTGATTGGGCAAATTCCAGCAAATTGGAAAAAGCGTTTTCCACCTGATATTGCTGTACAAAGGCGTCAGAATTGTCTGATTTGATACCCTTGTAATTGACAATTCCGGTAGCCATTACCACGCTCGATTTGAATCGTTCTGGTTTTTGTCCTATAAAAAAAAAGGTGCCGATAGCCGCAGCGGCCATGACGCTAAGAATAAGCCATTTGCGGCGGAGAAGTATGTTGAGAAGGTAGCTTAAATCCATTTTTGAGAAACTGATTAAATTGACTTAAAGTGGTCAAGATGGGCAATATTGCAAAGGTAGTGCCACTTGTTACTTTGATGCACATAACTTGCACCGCATTTAAAGATTCGGATATTTGCACAAAATATTTTCTGCCCGCCCGCTCATGCCAGATTCAAATATCATCCCTTCTATCCATAACTACTGCGATCGCTGGTGCGAACGCTGTGCTTTTGTCGAACGCTGTGCCGTCGGCCTTGAAGAGCTCGAACGTTGGAAGCGCGACACGCCCATGAGCGACGAGGAAATGTGGAATACCGTGAGCGAGCATTTCAAGGAGTCCTTGCACCTGTTGGATGAAATGCTTCGCGAAGCAGGGATCACCCCCATTGAAATTGAAACAACGCAGGAGCCCATTCCAGACCCGGATCTTGAAAAACTGGATGAAGAAATATTTGAAAAAGGATTGTCGTATTTCAAACTGACCGATTCGTTTTTTAACAACAACCAGGAGTTTTTAGCAGCTCGAGAAGCCGAAACTCAACAGTTGGCAGAAATGGAATTACCCATTGACATGGAACAACTGGAACACACCCAGGAGGCTATTGAGATCGTACATCAATACGCAGCCTTTATTGGTGTAAAAGCCAGGCGTGCAATTTCGGGTATGGAAGACATGCACGATACCGAAATTTGGGGCGACCCTCCTTACCAAAGCGATGCAAACGGAAGCGCAAAAGCATGTATTCTCTGTATAGAACGCAGTTTGGGTGCCTGGGAAATGATCCGCAAAACCTGGCCCGAAAAAACTGACGAAATATTGGACCTATTCCTGGCACTCAGCCGTTTTCGGAATGAAATAGAAAGGATTTTTCCTGATTGGAACAAGTTTGTGCGTCCAGGGTTTGATACTGAACCTTTAACCGTTGAGGAGCTTTAAACCAGATAACCAAATTCCCCAATCCACACATCCACCTACTATGCTAAAAGATTCCACACTTCTCCACCGCCAGGCTTTTATAAATGGCGAATGGACCTCTGCCGATTCAGGCAAAACCTTTTCTGTAACCAACCCCGCCACAGGCGACGAACTCGCTCGCGTAAGTGATTGTGGTCCAGACGAAACCCTGCGGGCCATCTCAGCAGCGGAAGCGGCATTGCCAGACTGGCGTGCTAAAACGGCTACCGTTCGCGCCGGCATTTTGCGCAAATGGCACGACTTGATCCTGGAAAATGCCGACGATCTTGGCCTGCTGCTCACGCTTGAACAGGGCAAACCCGTACCTGAAGCAAAAGGCGAGGTCCGCTACGGAGCCACTTTTATCGAATGGTTTGCAGAAGAGGGCAAACGTGCTTACGGCGACATCATTCCGCCTCACTTGCCCGGCATGAGATTGCTGGTGGTCAAACAACCCGTGGGCGTAGTCGCTGCCATTACACCCTGGAATTTCCCAAATGCGATGATTACCCGAAAAGTGGCGCCCGCCCTCGCTGCAGGCTGCACCGTAGTGCTCAAACCATCCGAGGAAACCCCTTTGTCTGCTTTGGCATTGGCTGAACTGGCCATTCGGGCCGGGTTCCCGCCCGGTGTGTTCAACATCGTGACGGGCAAAGACGCTCCAACCATCGGTAAAGTGCTGACGGACAGCCCAGTAGTGCGCAAAGTTTCCTTTACTGGCAGCACACAAGTGGGCAAACAACTCATGCGCCAAAGTGCCGACACGGTAAAGAAAATCTCGCTTGAACTCGGCGGCAACGCACCCTTCATTGTATTTGACGATGCCGATATGGACGCTGCGGTGGACGGCGCCATCATTGCCAAATACCGCAACGCAGGGCAAACCTGTGTTTGTGCCAACCGTATTTTTGTACAGGAAGGCGCCTACGAGGTGTTTTTGGAAAAATTCAAGACCGCTGTTTTAAAGCAAAAAGTGGGGCCTGGTACCGATCAAGGCGTGAACATTGGTCCGCTCATCAATATCAAAGCCCTCGAAAAGGTGCAGCGCTTAGTAAACAATGCCACGCAAAAAGGTGCGCGCATTGTGACAGGTGGAAACGCCTTGCATGGTACATTTTATGAGCCTACCGTTCTTGCCGACGTAAGCTCCAACATGGACATTATGCACGAGGAGATCTTTGGTCCGGTAGCCTCGATTATCCGTTTTTCTGAGGAAAACGAGGTGATCAAAATGGCCAACGACACGCCTTACGGATTGGCGGCGTATTTTTATGGTCGCGATATTGGGCGGGTTTTCCGTGTGGCAGAAGCCCTCGAATACGGCATGGTAGGGGTGAATACAGGTCTTGTAGCAACCACCGTGGCCCCTTTTGGTGGTGTAAAGGAAAGCGGTATAGGGCGAGAAGGTTCCAAGTATGGCCTGGAGGACTTTTTAGAGGTGAAGTATATTTGTTTAGGGGGGATTTGAATTAAAGCTTTGACATCCTTTAGCCAAACCCCTACAATATTTATGATGCAAAGGATTGAGTTGGCTATTTTCGCCCTTCTATATAATCCAGCGAATATTTTTCCCAAATCTGAGACTGTCCATTTCTCTATTCGTTTGTCAAATTAAAAATCTTTCCTTTACCAATGTTCAAAAATATCCTTACCCTACTGTGCGCAATAATGTTCGTCGCTACGTCTGATGCCCAATCTATGTGGTCAGATATGCCGGAGAGCAGCATCCCTGCAACGGGCGAACGGCGCATCCAACCTTCAAAATATCGATCTGTACGGCTTGATATTTCTGTCCTGCAACCTGTTTTGGCTGCTGCGCCTCAACGATTCAGTACTTCTGCCGAATCTGGTAATTGGCCTTTGCTTTCCCTGCCATTGCCCGGGGGCGGCATGGGACGGTTCCAATTGGAAGAAACCCCCGTGTTTCATCCTGATTTGCAAGCCAAATATCCTCAAATTCGTAGTTACACCGGTAGAGGAATTGATGACCCTACCGCAGTTTTGAAATGCGATCTTACGCCTTGGGGATTTCATGGTATGGTGCGTTCTGCCCTGGACGGCACTTATTTTATCGACCCAGCCGTGCATGGCAATACCGAGTTTTACGTCGTTTATTTCAAAAAAGACTATCTCCGCACCCCAGACGATGCGCTGTGGACTTGTTCTTCCCCCGAACCTGAAGGCACCAAGGAATTGAACCAGGGGCACATTTTAAACACCGAACCAGTTTCGGAACAAGGGGATACAAAATTGCGCAGGTACAGGCTCGCATTAGCTTGCACAGGAGAATATGCTACATTTCACGGCGGCACCAAGCCCCTGGTATTGGCAGCCATGAACACCTCCATGAACCGGGTGAACGGGGTATATGAAACTGATTTTGCTGTAACCATGCAAATCATTGCCAACAATGACCTGCTTATTTACCTGAATGCAGGAAGCGACCCTTACACCAATAGCGACGGGGGGGCCATGCTTAATCAAAACCAAATCACTTGCAACAACGTGATTGGAGTAACCAACTACGATATCGGCCATGTGTTCAGCACTGGCGGTGGCGGTGTTGCCGGCCTCAATGTTGTTTGTGGCACCAGCAAAGCCAATGGAGTTACAGGCGGCGGCTCACCAGTCGGCGACCCTTTTGACATAGATTATGTAGCGCACGAGATAGGCCACCAGTTTGGCGGAAGCCACACTTATGGCAACTGCGGTGGCAATGTGAACAACCCTGCGGCGGTAGAACCCGGAAGCGGCACAACCATCATGGCTTATGCTGGTATATGCGGCGCACAAAATGTGGCTGCCAACAGCGAAGATATTTTTCATGGCTACAACATCGCCCAAATGGGCAATTTTATCTACACAGGAGCCGGAAATACTTGTCCGGTAAAAATCACAACGACCAATCACAATCCCGATGTCAACGCCGGTCCCAACCGTACCATTCCAAAATCTACTCCCTTTGCGCTCACGGCCACGGGTACAGATGTGGATGGCGATACGCTCACCTATACCTGGGAGCAAATGGACTATGGAAACGCACCATCGCCGCCCGTGTCTACTGCAACTGTAGGCCCATTGTTTCGGTCGTACAAGGGAACCACCTCGCCCACCCGTTATTTCCCGCGTTTGCCAGACCTGGTAAATAACATAAACTCAAGCTGGGAAGAACTGCCAGGGGTGGCACGAAATATGAATTTCCGGGTTGTGGCGCGTGACAATGACTGGTATGCAGGCTGTACGGATGAGGATGACATGCTGATTACTGTTTCTGCGGCATCCGGGCCATTCGTAGTGACGGCTCCTAATACCAATGTTACCTGGTTTGTGGGGAGCATGCAAACCGTGACCTGGAACGTGGCGAGTACTACAGCCGCTCCCGTCTCTTGCGCCAATGTACGCATCACGCTCTCCACAGACGGTGGCTTTACTTACCCGGTGGTATTGGCGGCCAGTGTACCTAATAACGGATCATTTGACATCACGGTACCCAACAACATCTCTACTACCTGCCGCGTTCGCGTGGAATCTGTAGGCAATATTTTCTTCGATATTTCCAATGCGAATTTTAAAATTGAACTATCTCCAAGTGCCACCTATTTGATAGGAACTGCAACAAATGACCTGACTATTTGTGCAGGAACAGCCGGAGAGTTTACTACTAACCTGACCTCTATTTCGGGTTTTTCCAGCGGCGTAAGCTTGAGCGTCACCGGGGCTCCAGCCGGAGCAACCCTGAATATAGCACCGAACCCTGTAACGCCTACCGGCTCTGCTACAGTAACAATTTCTGACCTCAGCCCCGCCATGGCCGGGAATTACCAGCTTACTGTGACAGGCGTGGGAGGCAACATAACACAAACAGCTACCGTAAGCCTTACGGTTTTACCTGGAGCGCCAGGCACAGCCTCTCCAAGCAGCCCGGCAAATGGCACAACGGGCATTGGCACCACTGCTACGCTTTCCTGGACTGCCGCTTCTTTTGCTGATTCGTATCAACTGGAAGTAGCTACAAACCCATCGTTTTCAGCAGGTTCTGTTATTTGGAACCAAACAGTCAGCAGCACAACTGCATCCGTGGCAGGGCTTCAGGTTGAAACGGTATATTACTGGAGGCTACGATCAAGCAATGATTGCGACATAAGCAGTTATTCCATCGTTTGGGCATTTCAAACAGGCAAAAACCTTTGTGCGCAGGATTTCAGCAGTACAGACGTTCCAAAAATCATTGACGGAAGCTCCATCAATACTGTCGTTTCAAACCTCGCCGTTGGGAGCAATAAAGTGGTCAACGATGTCAACGTGAGTCTTACGGTAATGTACCCTTATACTGGCGACCTGCTCGCTCAGCTTATTTCACCTTCCGGCGAAACAATGCTGCTTTTTGACCAACCCGGCGTGCCTGCTGACATTTATGGCTGTAATGGTCAAAACGTAAATCTTACTTTCGACAGCCAGGCTTTATTAGGAGCAGATTCTCTTGAAAACCAGTGCAACCCTGTCCCCCCATCCTTAAGCGGCACCTTCCAATCCATTGAATCGTTGGATGCGGTAACCGGCCAAAACGCAATGGGCGATTGGAAGATTTCTGTAACGGACAACTACGATGAAGATGGCGGCTCGCTTACGGCCTGGAGCCTCTCATTTTGTTTTGCTGAGACCATTGGAGCTGGTAATATTTTGGTCAATAGTCCGCTTAGTGCCGGATCTGGACTAAGCGAAGCCATTCTTCAAAGCCATTTGAGCATGGACATCAGTGGCATTCCCGGACAAGGCCTGTTTGTGCTTCTTAGCCTTCCACAACACGGCACCCTGACCTTGAATGGAACTCCGTTGGCACTTGGAGCTACGTTTACTCAGGAGGACATCAACAATAATGTGCTGGTTTATACTAACAATGGCGACGGAATTCTTGCCGATGATTTCCACTTCGATGCGCTGGACCAGAACAACGATGCCTGGGTTCACGATGGCGTTTTTAACATCAACATCGTCCTCAATAACCTGACTGCAATTGCTTCTGAAACCGGTGGTATTCTTTGCTTTGATGAAACTACCGGTGAGATCACGGTTGCCGCAACCGGCCTCAACGGATCCTATACTTATAGCCTCAATGGAGGCGCCAGCCAAAGCAGCAATGTATTCAGCGGGCTTCCAGCCGGAACATACACGGTTGAAGTGACCGGTCAATTCGGATTTACCGTTGTTTCCAACTCGGTTGTCATCGCTAATCCAGATGCAATCATCGCAGGAACAACCGTAACCAATAGAAATATTACCGTGAATGCTACGGGAGGTACTGGAATCTTGCAGTACAGCATAGATGGCCTTGTTTTCCAGAGTAGCAACGAATTCCTTGACCTTGTAAACGGTACTTACACCATAACGGTTCAAGACGAGAATGGCTGTACTGCTACTACACAGGCTACTGTAGCCGTTAGCGATATGGTGCTAAGTATGAATGTTCAAAACGAAGTCAGTTGCAACGGAGGCGCCGATGGCGAAATTATGGTGGGCGTTACTGGTGGCCAAATGCCTTTTTCCTATAGCCTTAACGGCAGCGCTGGCCAATCCTCCAATGTTTTTAGCAACCTTTCTCCGGGGATTTACACCGTGGTAGTGACGGATGGTGCCGGTTTTACAGCCACATCCGGTCCAGTTGAATTGCTTGAACCATTCGCCATTACGGTTTCTGCCATCGCAATTACCAACGATATCGTGGTGACAGCGGGTGGGGGTACTGGTACAATTGAGTACAGTCTGGATGGTATGACATTCCAGCCAAGCAACCAATTCAATAATGTTGCAAATGCCAGTTACACAGTGACGGTTCAAGATGCAAAGGGTTGTACCGCTACTACTTCGGTCACGGTGAACGTTCCGCCGCTTACGGTAAGTGTTACAGTACAAAACCTGCTTTGCTTTGGCGACGCCACGGGAAGCATAACTGCTACCGCTACGGGCGGCATCCCATTTTATGCCTACAGTTTGAATGGCGGGATGTTCCAGACTGCCTCAACTTTCAACAATTTGCCCGCAGGGACGTATACCGTCACGGCGAAAGATTTTGAAGACAACGAGGTTGTTTTGCAAAACATCGTCATCAGCAGCCCTCCGCAATTGATCGTTGTTGCAGTAGTGGTGACCAACGATGCTGTGGTCAGCATCAGCGGTGGGGTTCCACCCTATTCTTTCAGCAGCGATGCACCCAACCCGGATTTACAGAACTTGCCCAATGGAACATATCATGTTACGGCAACTGACGCTAATGGTTGTGTTGTAACTACAACATTCACTGTAAATTATACACCTGTTTCAGCCACGGCAAACTTCTTCGATGTGACACCTTGTGATGGCCTTGCCAATATCGAGGTGGATGCTGCCGGAGGCACTCCTCCTTACGAGTATAGCCTCGATAACGGCGCATTCCAGAGCAGCAACGAGTTTCTGGATTTGCCTGCTGGAACCTATACTGTTCGTGTGCGCGATGCTGCAGGGGAAACTTTTGTGTTGGCGCCAGTATCCCTAGACCCGTCAAGTGCTCCAACGGCCACGGCGACGTCTTCTGGCAGTACCATCACCGTAAATGCATCCGGAGGAACGGCTCCTTACACCTACAGCCTGAATGGTGGTGCTGCGCAAAGTTCCAATGTATTTAGCGGCCTGCCCTCTGGCACATACACCGTGGTTGTAACGGAATCAACTGGTTGTACCGTATCGGTAACCGGCATTCTGGTAATGAGCGGCACGATAGATCCGGAAGACGTTTGGGGCTTGTCCATATCGCCCAATCCGGGCACTGGCTTGTTCGTATTGACCCTGCTAAAGGCACCCAACGAGCTCCAGGCCGAAATATTTGACGCTACAGGTCGCTTGCTCCATTCCATAAACTTACATCCAGATGGCGGACAATTTACTACCACACTTGACTTGCTGGATCTACCACAAGGCACTTACCTGCTCCGACTGAACGATGGTAAAAATTGGGGTGGTGTTCGCCTGAGCAAATTGGGCGGCAAGTAACGCTGAACCCATTTACTTCAGCCGCTTTACCTAAAAATGCCCGGCCAGCATTCCACTGTGCCGGGCATTTTTTTATTTGTTTCAATTACATGCATTTGGGACTTTTGCAAACGGTACTTTTGTGCACTGAAAACAATTCCCTATGAACCAGGTTTTATTACAAACATTTGATTTTTAAAACATTATCATAAAATGGCTAAAGAAAATATTGGACAACAAGCTGCCATCAATATCGAAATTTCGGAGGAAGTTGCAGAAGGAGTTTATTCAAACCTCGCCATCATTTCGCATTCCAATGCAGAATTTGTAGTTGACTTTATCCGCCTCATGCCCAATCTGCCGAAAGCCAAGGTAAAGTCCCGAATCGTGCTCACACCGCAACATGCCAAACGATTGCTTTATGCCCTGCGCGACAATGTGCAAAAGTTCGAACAACAATTTGGCAAAATTGAAGAACCGGACCAACCACTGCCACCCATGAACTTTGGGGCGCCCGTGGCTCAAGCTTGAGTTGATTCTTTTGTCCCATGATTCCTCCCAAGCAAGTACAAGATATCCTTGATGCCACACGCATAGAGGATGTTGTGGAAGATTTTGTGACGCTCAAGCGCCGCGGAGTCAACCTGATCGGGCTTTGCCCTTTTCATGGGGAGCGCACGCCTTCTTTCAATGTGAACCCGGCGCGCAACATTTTCAAATGTTTTGGCTGTGGAAAAGCGGGAGATGCAATCACGTTTTTAAAGGAACACGAAAACCTTACCTACCCTGAGGCCCTGCGCTGGCTGGCCCGGAAATACAATATTGAGATCCAGGAAGTGGAGCGCACACCAGAGCAGATGGCAGAGGCACAACTAGCTGATTCTCTATATATTGTCAATGATTTCGGGCTTCAACATTTTCAAAAACAACTGTTTGAAACCGACGAAGGGAAATCTGTCGCACTTTCCTATTTCCGTAAACGTGGGTTGCGGGAAGAAACCATTCGTGTTTTCGGCCTGGGTTATGCCCCCGACGAGCGCGACTTGTTGTTGCGCAAAGCCAAAAGTTCGGGGCACAATCTGGAATTGGTGAAAAAAGTAGGGCTATGCAGTCAAGACGGCTCGCGCGATTTTTTCCGCGCCCGGGTCATGTTTGCCATCCACAACCTGTCAGGGAAAGTAGCGGCGTTTGCAGGCCGAACCATGTCGTCCGAAAAGACCGTTCCGAAATATATCAACAGCCCCGAAACCGAGATTTACGTCAAAAACAAAATCCTTTACGGGGCTTTTCAGGCCAAAAAGTCCATTCGTCAACTGGATGAATGCCTGCTCGTAGAAGGCTACATGGATGTGATCTCTTTGTACCAGGCAGGTATCGAAAACGTGGTGGCTTCGAGCGGCACTTCGCTCAC
>JBJXGO010000218.1:0-22966 GCA_046160345.1 Saprospiraceae bacterium | reverse complement strand
TATTGTACCAGCTTTGTTCTGCGGGGTTGAGCGGTTCCAATGGTTGCAAGGCCGATAGCGCGCGGAAGAGTTTGAGTTTTACATCAAAGGCCACCTCAGCGCCATAAATGCCTCCAACGTTTGCATCCAGGAGGGCCATGTGATCCTGAGCCTCTCTTCTTAACGTGACAGAGTTTGGCTCGTCGCCAACAATACCTGGTGGGCATTGATAGTCTAAGCCATTCTCGTCCTGGTCAAACCATTCGTCAAACGCCGAAGTGAAAAAAGGATACAGTTCTGAACCTTGCGCTCCTGATAAGAACCCTGCCAGGTATTGATTTTGTTGAGCGATGATCGAAGAACTATGATTAATGGCTTTGGGGTTTCCTTCCGAACTCAGGTCAAACCTGTTTCCTCTATAAGGCTGTGGGCCTGTGCTTGCGAATACATTGTCTGGAGTGCCGTAAGAAAGGTTGAAGTTGCTGCCTGTCATTTCGTTGCCACGCACGGTGGTGCCGGAACAGGTGTTCAGAAAGGTAAGCCCGGTGTTGCCATCCATCGTGTTGCAATAGATCAAGCCTGAGGGACTTCCGGTGACCCGAATGTTGTCGGCAAAAGATACTGCGTCTGTATTGTACCCGATTTTTACGTTGCTGCCGCCCCAAACTGCAAAATTGTTGAGGCTGGCCAAGGGGTAGGTGTTCTTGAAAATCCGGCCATCTCGCACGTTTAGAAAAGCCACATTGTATCCGCTTTCGTTTTCCAAACCCGCATACATTGCAAAGTTGTGTTGTACCGCCCATTTATGGGTTCCTGTACCAAGTCCCCAGACCACCACATTGTTTTGGTCCGCAGCGAGTTCGTTGAATTGGATTTCTGCACTGGAAGGCTGTACGAAGGCCATAACATCCGTCCCGCAATTTGCCATCACATTGTCTTCTACCAGGGTGTGTTCGTTCAGGATACTGGATGTTCTGCCTATACCGTAATCCAGGTCATGAAAGAAGCAATTCGTCACCTGTAATTCAGCAGAGCCTCTCGAAAGCACCCCACCCTGGCCATCGTCAAACTGACATCTATCCAGGCTAAGGAGGTTGTTGGACGTCGCGACGTTAACGCCGATTGGACATTCAAAGTAACTGTTATAAAAGCCAATCATGTCAGCCTTGTCCAGATAAACACCATTGGCGCTCATCTTTTGGATTCGAAGGTTGCCAGACAAATTAATCAGGCTGGTGTTTTCAAAATGACAACCTTCCTGGCCGCCCTGGATGGTTATCCCTTCAAAAATTGAGGTTAGCAGATTGATCTCTATGGTTTTAAGGTTTGGCCCAAAAGAAGCGATGCCGATGCCGTTTTTGTCCATAAACATTCGTCCGATACTTATTTCGCTCTGGTCTTGCAATTCTACGGCGACAGCGGCATCACTGATACGGGTGTAAATCCCACTGTAATCGCTCCCCGGTCGAAGCAAGATACGATCCCATGTGCCTTCACACCCATGAATATCGGCATGAAAGGTGCCAAAAAAATATCCGGTATCATCGGTGCCTACCTCAATCCTGGAGCCGGGTTTCATAACGATTTCATTCTTTACATTGCCTGGAGAAATCCCAAAACCGTAGTTTTCGTCAACGATCAATGTCCCCTCTATTACAACGACCTGACCGGTCACGGCCGCCTGATTTGCAGGCAAAAGCGCTTGAGCGGCAATCGCATCGGATAGAAATGTAGTTTGTCCTGGCCCTCCAATGGTAGTGGAAGCATCCAGTGTAAAGCTTGAGGTAGCGATGATGTCGTTCGGGTTGGTGGGCCACACGACACGGATGGTAAATACCGTGCCGGGCACTTGTAGCACGCCCTCAAGACACCCAATCGTTAGCCCTTCCGAGATAAATTCGGGTTGGTGTCGCAGCACAGTAAGGTCTTGAGTTTCGGAATGCAGGTAAAAATCGCCCAGATCGGTGTAGATAAAGTTGCCGGTCTCGTACTCAAGTTCAATGACATAATCCTTGCAGTCATTGTAGTGTACCCAGTTTGCAGAAGTGACAAAGCAGATTTTCCCTACACCATTACCACAAACAAAGCCATCTGTGTCAATGATGTAATCATAACCGAGGCAGTCACCTTGAGCAGTAGATTGAGTGGCACTCAATAAGATGAGGAGCAGGGGAAGAAGTAGTTTTTTCATGGAAAATTTAAGTTAAATAAAAAGATCGAAGCTTAAGGGTTCAAACCTAAGGGTTCTGATTTTTTCGGGTTTAGAACACGCACTTGAACTTTAAATTCTTTGCGTTAAACAGGAGAAATTTAGTTTTTCGCTGCCATCGGCAAGATAAAAGTTGGTGTTAGCCCCAATCTTCTGAATTGAAGCTAACACATGGCTTTTGAAAACAGGATTATTCTATGTTATTCAACAACTAATTTCTGAGCATTAGTTTTGTTGTTCAATTTATCTGTGAGGCGCACAAAATATATCCCTTTTGGCACCGCCTTCAAATCGATAAATGCTTGACCTCCATTGCCTTTGCTGCTTATCAGGATTCGACCTGATGGATCTGCTATTTCAATAACCTTTTCATTGGCAATGTCCGCCCATGACAGCACGATCTGATCCGTTGAAGGATTAGGAAGCATGGTAAAGGAAAGCATTGGATCTGAAGTGCTGCTATTAAGCGTTGGGGGATTGGGGGGCCTCCCCTGCTGTTCCGTTCTTAGCCCAACCTCATATCGCTCACCGTTAACCAATTGATTTCCATTGTACTGGATAATGTCAAAAGCAAATGTTTGATCCACTTGGACTAGCTGCTCTATCTCCAAACAGAATTGGTGGATTTCAAATGCTTCGAACGAAAGCCCCGTTAAGTTTGCATTTTGGGCATTGAACCTGATAGCCCCTTGGTCATAGGTCACATCCGTGCCAAGCCTATTATTAGCGTCCCACTCTGTTTGAGCCGCATCGTCCAGGGTAATCCTTAACGCAGCTACATTCAACAACTCTGCATCGGCAGCGGTCGGGAACACAACCCTCAACCCTACATTGGCCATAGTTTGAGTGGTGTAGTTGCCAAAAAACAAGCATTCTTGGTCGTCAGGCGAGACTTGTTGGCCGTCACCGTAAATCGTGATGTTCTTCAACGCAACATCGTTATTGTCGTTCAGGTAAGCTCTGAAGTCTCCATTTTGTACGATAGGATCATTGTCATCATCAATAATGCGAGCGAGTATGCAAAAGTGTCTGTGGTGCCACTCTTCGACATCAAAACAAGATTTGTATCTGTCCGGGTCTGGAAGTTCCCACTCGAATTCGTAAATTGTGTAGTCTGGTCTTGCTATATTATTATGGGTGAAGTCAATAAAGGTTTCGTTTACGCTTCGAAGTACCTGGGTACTAATCAATCCCCCTAATGGCAAATCCTGGTTGGGGGGTTCACAAAGTCCTATGATCGGCTCGCCGTCCCAAGGAGATGGCCAGTTAAGGCCTGCTGATGCATTTGCCCAATATGCTTCAATGGTTCCTTGCCCTTCAGGGTGCCTTCCTTCTCCTCTGTTCCAAACTCTAATATACACATAACCATCTGCCCCGGGTGTTTGAAACAAATCCTGCGACACTTGATTTTGGAATCCGTCATTAGTCTGTCGGACCCAAATATCCGGGCTGAGCCAGTTTATATTTGCATTCGATGGCTCGTCCCCATCATCCGCCACTTCGTCCCGCACATAAAGATCAGAAGTCAGCTCCAAACACTCATCCTGGTAACACTTCCATAAATCGTCTATCCATGCATGCCATGGCCAAAAAATAGAAGCACCAGGGGCTATGCCAGCATTTCCCATCATTCCGCCTAACAAGACATGAACATTATTATGAGGGTTTTCAAGTTGACAGGCGAAATCGTCGGCATCATCAAAATT
Source organism: Saprospiraceae bacterium (assembly GCA_046160345.1). Taxonomy (GTDB): domain Bacteria; phylum Bacteroidota; class Bacteroidia; order Chitinophagales; family Saprospiraceae; genus M3007. Next base: position 19,072 of record JBJXGO010000218.1, on the reverse strand, counting down.
ATTACAATTGATATTTCTGAAGGCACTAAAGCTTGGCGGATTAATGCAATCGTTATTAACTGCTCCTAAGTCTGTGAGCCATGCATCACTGCCAAAAAATTCATCGGGAATACAGTTTTCTGGGTCCCACCTGGGTAATGGGACAAATTGTGTTGCCCCTTGGCTTAGGAGATAATGTTCCAGTTCTTGCAGGTAATAACGGTGCCACGTTACGAACGCGTCAGTACAAGTGCCGTGTACTTGATTGAGGTGTGCATTGTGGTGTGACACATTTGGATAACGAGTCAAGGGGGGGTTGGCGGGGATTTTACCGAGATTAAGATAGGCCATAATAAGGTCTTTAAGCTCCTCCCTTTGAGCAGGGCTTAGATCGTCGTTCAGGTCAAGACGTCCACCTGGACATTGTGCGGGCAAATTGCCCACAAATATCAGCCACCCCATGCAGAGCATGAGTGTAAAAAGTAACCGTTTCATAAAAGAAAAATTAAAAAGTGAAAGAAATTGTGCAGCGCACCTTTGTTCAAAGGCGGCGGATGGTTTTTTGAATATTGTGGATAATAAAGCGCTAAAATCTGGCGCGTTCACTCATGAATGAATTTCAAACACTGCCAATAGTTATTCCCATTCAATGCTTGCAGGTAAAAAACACCAGCAGGCAGTTCAGATATATCTATGTCCTCGTTTAATGGCAGATTGGCTCGCACTATTCGCCCGAGTCCATCATATAAGTTCATGGGAGCGTATTGGTTAGTTTCAAAATCTAATTCAATCCTAAACCTTGCTTTGCAAGGATTGGGAATGATTGCTAACTCTGGGATTTGTGGTCTGGGATTTGTAATTGCGGAGGAGGATTCAAAAGTGATATCGTCCAAAAAAAGGAAATTATGGATGGGGAATAAACTCGGAACCTTTCCAATAGAGGCAAAAGAAAGCCGCAAAGAATCCATCTGAATTTCTTCAAAAGGAGATTGGATTGAGGCTTCAAAAAAAGTATATTCGCTTTTTGGAGTGAATTGGAATGAAGCATATGCCAGCGAGTCGTGATATACTCCGTTTTCGAACCCTGAAATAATTAAACACATCTCTGCTCTTGGTGTCATAGCAGGGTTAGTATCGGTTACAAAAAACTTATAGTAGCCTTTCAATTTACTGAATGGCACAGTGCTGCTTACCGCACATTTTTCGGTTTCAAACAGATCACAATTCCCCAAGGCCAATAAACCATCAACGTAATTGTACCACCTGTGAACTACGACAGCATAATTCCCTTCTATTGCGTCATTTGTTCTAAGCATTCCAGATAATCCCGTCCAACCCTTCAAATCCCCGTTGTAAGGCAGTTCAATGTTGAAGTCCATCCCATTAAACAGATGATCTGCTGGGGCAAGCGTACTGTCTATCCATTCTTCAAAATTTAGGTTCCAATCTTCTGTTTGCGCAGAAGGCATTTGATTGAAGTTCAAAAAGCCAAAAAGAAAAAGTAGGATTCGCATAATTTGAATTGAAGTTTAATAACTTGTTGCAAAGGTTAGGGAACAAACCAAGAATGGCAATGGACAGATTTCGGCTTTACTTGGACAGATTTCGGTTTTACTTGGACAGATTTCGGTTTTTTGAAATAGGAATTTGCCCAATCCACCTGTGGTTATCTTATGTGTTTTTGTTTGACGAATCTTCCAAATTTTATGAGTTCGTATTTGGAGGTAAGGGTGTATTGATATACCCCGTCTGTAAAATTGGACAGGTCGAGGATATTTTCCACACCAAACAAAGGAATGGCAGCAAGTTCTGAGCCCATAGCGTTGAAAATCTTGAATAAGACTGGAAATTTTGACTCCGGGCATTCAATGTTCAGTATCGAAAAAGCAGGGTTGGGGAAGACCGATACCTGTGGGAGCTCGTTGCAAATGGGCAGGATGCCTGTCAATGCTCCGCCATTGTTTGTTTTCAAAATTGTGCCGTTCGTGCCGACAACATACCCTGTATTCTCATCAGTAAAGAAGATGCTGTACAGTTCTTCCATCGTTCCTGAATGCTGAGGCAGCCAGTTTTGCCCGCCATCCGTAGTTTTCAGTATCACGCCGCTGTCGCCTATGGCATAGCAGGTATTGTTGTCGCTGCAAAAAACATCAAAAAGGATTCGGTCTTGTGTAAGCCCGGAGTTTTGCGACTCCCAGGTACTGCCAGCATCAGTCGTTTTTTGGATTTTCCCATACCAGCCTACTACATATCCTGTGTCTTTTGAAGGGAAATTGACGGAAATGGCCTGCATATTATTTAGTAAATCCCAGGTCGCTCCTTGATCAGTCGTTTTGAGGATAGATCCAGGATACCAACCGACCAAATACCCGATACTGTCCGAAGTGAATTCAAATTCTACGTGAACTGCGGATACATTGATATTTTCAAATTCCCAAGAAAGGCCGCTGTCGGTTGTCTTGCCGACAAGAGGTCCCGGAGTTACACAAAACCCCACGGAGTCATTGGTAAAATAAAGCGAATTTATCCCATGAATGCTGGCAGGAATAATGGGAGTCCAAGTGTTCCCCAAATCAAGAGTTTTGAACCCATTCAGATAACCCACATTTTTTGACGGGAAATGGATGGCACCCAGAGAATTGAGGGTGTTAAAATGGAGATCATCCCATGTGTCCCCGCCATCTGTGGTTTTATACAACACGTTGGATTCGCCCACAACAAATCCTGTGTCCGGGCTTACAAAAAACAAATCGCGCAGGTGTTCGGTGCTATTGGACGGCATTGAAACCCATTGAGCCTGGGCATTTGCCATACAGAAAACACAAAGGGAAAATGTTGTGAAAAAAGGTGTCAAAGACTTCATAACTGTCAAAAAATGGTGTGTAAAAAAGAACCCGATGCCGACATGCCGGGCTGTTCATCCCCTCACGACCTTCTTCGTCACCCAGCCTTTATCCGTGCGCAGGGCAAGAATGTAAACGCCCGCTGGGTATGCAGCGAGGGGCAGGCAGTAGTCCTTCACCTGATCAGTGCGAAAAAACTGAATGTCCTCCAGCACCCGGCCCTGCAGATCGCTGAGCCGAAGGCCGAGCAGCACAACCTCTGGGCTTTCGATTTGTAGGGTTGTGATGACAGGGTTGGGCCACACGCTGATGGGCACAGTGTTCTCTTCACCCGGCTCCTGCACAGGTACTGTCTGGCAGCCAGGCTCAAGGCAGCCGAAGGAATCGACTTTTACTGCCCAGGCATCATGGCGGTTATTGTTGTCATGGTAAGCAAAACCATACATTAAGAAGCCTCCATCGGATACCGGGGTCATCGCAAAAAAATAGTTGCTATGATTTGGCTGGGTGTAGTATTTGCGCTGCCAGATGAGGTTACCCGTGGCATCCGTTTTTGTCAGTGTGCCACGCACCCAAAAGTTGGAATTGAACACTGTGTCAAATTCCAGCACCGTCCCGCTGATTACCAAATCCCCATTAGGCAGTTCGGTCGAAAAGCCAAACCAGGAGTCGGCTTCCGCCCCGGGGTAGTATTTTTCCCATAACTTAGCACCTGTGGGGCTGACACAGGCCATGTATGCTTTATGGAAATTGCCGTTAGGAATCAAAGCAGTAGTGAGCAGGTAGTTTCCATTTTTCAGGGTTCTGATGCGGGGAAAGGTATTGTCGTCTGCCTGTGGAAAGCCGTACAACCGTTTCCACAACTGATCGCCCGCACTGTTTGTCTTTATTAAAAATATGTCCTGCGAACCGTCATAACCCTGTACCCCGGAAAATACAAAACCGCCGTCGGCAGTGGTATCCACGGCAAAAATGCGTTCCGGGAAATTGTTCTGGCCAAAGGATTTTTGCCAAATTATTTCACCGTTTGTATCTGTCTTGACAATGTAAGCGTTGCCCCATGACGGGTCGCCAAAACTACTTGAGTAACCTGCCATGATCAAGTTGTCATCTTGCGCACGCAGCATACAGTCCCAAATGTCAATTCTTGCGCCACCAAATTTTTTGTGCCAAATGCGTTCTCCCAGGTCATTTAGTTTTATGAGACAAGCATCTGTTTCATTATTGCTGTAATCATTATAAGTGCCTCCCAAGAAATAACCACCACCGTTTTTAACTAAAGTATTACGCCCTGGAGTGTAAGCGGCACTGTCTCCGAAGGTGATTTTGCGGGTATAGAGCGTGTCTCCGTATGTATCTAGGGTGATATTCCAAAGAAAAAAGTCTTTCCACGAATGGCCAATGTTACTACCTGAAAGAACAAGATTCCCTTCTTCTGTTTCAGCAGCAGCCACGAACCCCTGTAGAAAATCGTTTTCATCGAACAACTTACTGAACGTTTGCCCAGAAAGCAGGGCAGGCACCAGAAAAAGCAAAAAGATTTTTATGTGTCGCATGGTGTACCGTTGATAAATAAATGGAGGGTGAGCGATCTCCTCCAATGAAATCGCCCACCCTGAAAAGTCATTTAGATTAGTGCATGACCACTACTTTCTGAATGCCCTTAGGTTGTCCGTCCATTAGCAGGCGGAGCAAATAGACTCCTTCCGGCAATCTTTCCAAAGAAAATGAGATTTGAGATGGCCCGTGAACCTCCGAGAGGTCCATTTCCCGAACCACACGCCCACTCAAATCAGACAATATCAACGCAGAACGATGACTCGTTTGCGGTGCATCGAATGAAGCCAAAACCCAATTTTTTGTTGGATTAGGGGCTATGTTCAAGCCATTTTCAAATAATTTTGATGCACTGGCAGGTCGTGTGCTTCGCTCGAGGTTGATTGGCTCGATAGCCTTGTTAATATCCCTGCCAAAACCAATTTTCAGCATTGCGCGTGCGTGGGCGCCAGACTTGGTTGGCTGTTCTGCTTCATCTTCAACCATCTCTAATTCCGTGATGCTTAACATAGTGAAATCCCTGTTTGTTTCTAACAGATCAAGTTGGAAGTTTAGCCAAACTTTGTTTGGGTCGGTTGCAGGCAAGCTGTTGATTGCTTCCGTAGTGCCGGCTGCGATTACACCACTTTCGCTTTTTTGCAGCAACAGCGCCGCCTTGTGTACGGGATAAGTAGCGGTGATAGGCTCAACCAAAGCGATAAAATCAAGCGCAGGGTCAATGCCCTGGTTCTCATCTTCGAGTAACAGGTTCAATTCGTCTTGAAGCACCGCCTGCTGCCGGAATGTCAGAGAAATAACCGTTGGCGGATTCGCGTCCCTTTTTTGCGATTCCAGGTCAGAGATGACTATCTCTTTTGGGCAGGGAGGAGTTGGGCATAGCGGTGGGTCCGGGCAAGAAAATTCACTGGAAGCGATGAGGCAATTTTGCACATCTACCCCCGCACTCGTACATATAGGAAAGAGGTTAGAATGTGCCCGATACTCGAAGGGCGCAGCAGTAAGGAATCTGTGTATCTGGCTTTCGTTTCCAGAACAGCCATTAAGGTTGTCCCAGGTATTACCTGCAGGGCCAGACACCGAACCATTGCACAAGCCTTGATGAGCCAATACTCCTGAGGTCACCGCGATGCCATAATCAAAATCGTTGAAGCTGTTGCAACGTATTTGCAGATTGCCGTTGCCACCTTCGGCCTGGCTAGCTACCTCAAGGCCTGTAAAAGTGTTCCGTTTCTCTATGCTGGCCACGAGGTTGCTGGTATTGGCGAGGAGCACGCCATAATTGTCGTCAGACCCAGTTCCTGTTTCAGTAAAAGTATTATCCGCAATGGTAAGTGCACCAGAACCATCGGACTTGATGCCTGCCGGAACCATTCCCTGGGAAAAGGTCTTGGGAATAAAAAATGAACATCCTGTCGTCACATAAGAGTGATCAACGCCTTTCAAGTTGATCCCTTCCGTGTTGTTTGTGAAGCTGGTGTTTGTAACACCAATATGTCTGCCAGGGCCTGGAATAGAATTAGCGCCTTCAATACCCCTAACTTGTTCTTTAATGGCGGAGCCATTGAGCGTGCAACGCGAATTGCCCGTTTTGATCCCTATGCTTTTGTACTTTCCGTGCGGATCTTTGAAAGGATTGTCAATGGTACAGTTGGACATACTTAATCCCTTTACTCCAAACATACCGTCGCCAACAGTTACATGGACTTCGCTGCTGTGCGAGTCTTCATGGTTGAAGTGGTGTTCGATTTCCTGGCCGCCAACGGGAGAGGAGGTCCAGGAAATATCGCGCAGTATCTTGTCATTGATCATCTCGCAGTTTCTGATGTAGCCCAGATATGCAAACTTATGGTCACGGATGACAACGTCGAAACGATTGTTCTTGAATTTGGCTCCATCAATCCGAACCCATCCACCATTTATGGCTTCTATTGCCGTGGTAGTATGTTCGATTATTGAGCCCCCGTTTACAGTTATCCAGCCTTGTGCGCTAAGACTCGAAGTACCACCGCTCCCTTTTACAATTATACCTTCCCAGCCTGTAAAATAATGGATGCCTGGGGTTGGCCCATCGCCCACAGTGCCAAAGTTGTCCAAGCCGGTCAGTGTCGCATTATTCACAACAAGCCGTCCACCGGGTTCAACATCAATTCGGGTAACGCAGCCATTGTATTCGGAAGGTGCAAAGCGAATGACTGCGCCACCGTTGATTGTCAATGTTTTGCCGCTGTTTACAGTGACAACTCCTCGAACCGTACGGTTGGTGCCCCAAGTGGTATTTGCAGTGATATTGAGCTCAGCAGGGGTATCCATAGTGAATACATTGCTGCACGAACATTCCCATTGAAACCACTTTTCATCCACCCAAGCGTGCCATGGCCAAAAAATGGCACATGCAGCTGCATTTTCTGTACCGCCCATTGTACCGCTCATCGCAACGTGTCCGCCATTGTGGTAATTGCTTTCCAGATTGTTGCTAAATGTCCCAGGATTAGAATTAGCGGTGGTGCAAAGGTTAAAGGTAGGGTTGTAATTGGGCGTTGCATCCATTGGAAATTGCTCATTGGCAGGTACAAAATCTGCTACCACATCCACAAACTCTGCAGGCATGGGATTCGCGGGATTGTAATAGGGCAATAAGCCACTTGGTTGAAGCAAATTCGGGTTTGCTTCGTTGATAAAATTTTCCAGTTCCCGAATATGAATACGGTGCCAGGGCAGGAAGTTGCTGGTGTTGTGGATACTGGGAAATTCATCCCCATGCTGCGTGTTCATAGGCTCTGTGATCCAAGCTAAAATCAGATCTTTCAGTGCAGTCCGTTTGCTTGCATCTCCCCAAAGCGTCGCATCGCTGATGCTGGGTCGCGCTGCGCGTTGCGCCTGCATGGATACTGCAAGGCCAAAAATAATAAAAAACGAAAAAATAATTGCTTTTCCAATCCTTATTTGAGAAAGGACAAAGCGTTTTGAGGAAAGAAAATTGCTTGTCATTGCCAGAATTAGTTTTTGTGTAAATGAAAATGAAAATTTGATACTACTTCGAAGTAGCTTCAAAAGTGCGCCCCTTCCTCCTGCCCCCGCAATGGACAAATTCCTGTTTCGCATGGACAGATTTCTGTTTTTTCAAACCTGTTGCATTACTTGCCATTCTACCGGCGACTTACCCGTATGCTTTTTGAAAAACCGGCTGAAATAGGCTGGGTCGGAGAACCCCAGTTCACTGGCGATTTTCTTTACTGAATCAGTACCTTTTTGCAATCGGGAAACCGCCATATGGACGGTATGGTCGGCAATTAAATCCTGCGGACATTTTCCCAAATGTTTGCGGCTAATTTCGTGCAGATATTTGGGCGTTACGAACAAGCTCCGGGCATAAAATTCTACTGATTTTTGCTCTTGAAAATGCTCCTCCACAAGGTTTTGAAATGCTCCCGCCAAAGGATGCACCGTAATCCTATCACCCAAAGCATCTGGGTAAAGTGTTCGATAGTACTCAGCAATTTTTACCAGAAAAGCATTCAACCAGCTCAGGACGACCTGTTTGCGATAGAAATGGTGTTCTTTATTCGACTCCTTCAGCATCTGCTCATAAATCAACCACAATTCAGTAAAAGCTATTGGAGACAGGTTTAGCACGGTCTGCGTTTCAAAAAAGAACAGCTGTTTGAAGGGCAATTGTGGTTCATGGGCAAGGTAATCGCGCAAAAAAAGCACGGTACCCCCATCGGCGGTAGCAGACCGCATTAGCAAATGCTCTGCACCCACTCGGATAAAGTGTACCGAGGCGTCTTGCACTTCATGCCATATACCATCAATAAAATGCTTGCCTCCTCCTTTGTTAAAAATCAAAATTTCGTCAAAAGCATGTGCGTGAGACACATCTGCTATATGGTGGTCCTGGTTTCCGCCCCATCTAAACACTTCAACTGGACAATCCTTAGTGACCGGAGTGATTGAGTTCAAAGGCGCTGCCAACACTTGGGGGGGCTTTACGGAAGTAGTGATTGGATGACTCATAGAGGGTGTTTTGATCGGTAAATGATAGGATAATTCATTTATGGTACAAACGTATAGGCAATCCCAATCAAAAAAATGGACACTTTTGCCAATTTATTCCTTAGCAATGTTTTTAGTACCTAATTCAGATAGTAAGGGATTGAATCTCCGTGCATCTACGGATTCAACTTCCAAAATTTCCCACTATAAGCAGGTGGAATAGAACTATAATATTGTATTGATGCTGAAAAGAAGGGTTAGACCGCAACAGTCACAGCTTTTTATTTGGCAATTTTTACAGCAAATCCATCTTTCCAATCGATCTTACTGAAATTGTCTGAATCCACCCATTTGGGGAAATAATAGTTGGCAAAAAAAGCATTCTCTCAAGCCGAAGGTTTTATTTTTATGCCGTTATCTGACAAAAACGCTTTATTAACAAAACTTACAGAGGTTTGACACACTTTCTCTTGCAAATCATTTTGCCTTGTTCTACCTTTGCCCAACTTTTTAATTCGAAATTATATTTCACAACCAAACTACGCGATATGTCTGAGAAATTGGATAAAATTGATTTGAAGATCCTGAAAATCCTTCAGGAGAACAGCAAGATCACGAACCTCGACCTCTCTAAAAAAATCGGCCTCTCTCCCGCTCCCACCTTGGAGCGCGTTAAGAAACTGGAACAGAGCGATATCATCCAGAGCTACCATGCCCATGTAAACCCAACACAGATGGGCCTGAATGTGAAGACTTTTGTGCTGGTTTCCCTGGCATGGAAGAAGGAGAACGCACTCAACAGCTTCCTGGAAAAGATCGGGAAAATTGACGAGGTCACGGAATGTTACATCATCACCGGCGAAGCAGACTTCCTGATGAAGATCATCTGCAAGGACATCCCGACTTACGAGCAACTGCTCTTCAAGACCATCAGCCAGATTGAAGAAATCGAGCGGCTGAAGACGCTAATGACGCTTTCTACCGTGAAAGACGCAAAAATTTTGCCTTTCAACTACGACGAGAAGTAAGCTGGTTTTTCAACTTTTGATTTGCCTGTAATGTAGCCCTCCCGCATCGCTCGATTCGGGAGGGCTTTTTTATTGAAAAGTTTTTCTAAAAATTGCACAGTTAATGTTTTTTGTTTCAGACTTTTGTCAAAACAAAACAGTACAAAACGTAAAATCACATTCGCATGAAAATTCCACTATGGCTTATTGGCCTGCTGTTCGCGGGCTACGCAGCTTGGTGCATCAACTACTGGCACTGTAATGTGTGCCACTGTTGTGAAGACACCACGGCTGCGGCTGCCGCAACGGAAACTTCAGGCGTTCCGCGCTTTAACTGGAACGCTGACAAGCCCGTTGAGGACCCAAATTTTTCCGCCTGGAAAAAATCAATGTTAGAAGCCAAGGGTCACCAGGGTGACACGCTTCTAATCACTGGCTATTACCGCGCCAATGAAACCGATGGCGAAAAACTGGCTTTGGCCCGTGCCGCAGCTATCCAGAACATGCTCGCTCCGGAGTTCCCTTCCAACAGGGTCAAATTGGCCTCCAAATTGGTGGACGACGGTCTCACTGAGGCCAATGGTCCGAAGGAAAGTGCTGGTTTCTCCTGGCTCAAGATGGTACTTAAAAAAGAGGACAGCGCCATTATTGAGTCTGATAAGGACGTGATCCTTCTTTTCCCTTACAACTCTACGGAAAAAGAAAGCGACCCTAAAGTCGACGCCTATTTGAAAGACCTTTGCGAGAAGCACAAGGCAACGACCGCTACTTTCTCTGTGGTAGGCCATACCGATGATGTAGGCTCCGACGAGAGTAACATGGCTTTCGGGGTAGCCCGGGCCAAATCAGTGGCGAAAATACTTACCTCCAATGGCATTGCCGCCGCTCGCATAACCACCAACTCCAAAGGCGAATCCGAGCCTGTGGCGCCCAACGACAACGAAGAAGGTCGCCATCAAAACCGCCGGGTCGTCATCACTGTCAACCGTTAAACATTCAAAACAAAACTAGCCATGGTTTCTCATATTCTTTTAAATTGCAGCATCTGGGACAATCTGCCCACTGCCCTTGCACTTTGCCTCATACCACTTCTCCTGGGTTGGCTCGCAGCCCGTGCTTATTATAAGGTAGGCGCGCTGCGCGACCAAATTGCAGAACTCACGGGGCGTGTTAGTACGCTGACCGAAGAACTTACCAATACACGCATGAAACTTTCAGCAGCAGAAGCAGACAGCGAAGCAAAAGGCGAGCAAATCCGCAAATTGAAAAACGATTTGATGATGTGCGAAGGAGAGCGGATGGCCCTCCGCGAACAGGCAGCCAATGCCGGCGGTGGCGGTGGCAAAAAATCTACGGCAGCAGGGGTAGCAGCGGCCAGCTTTATGTTTGCCGGTAAAAAATGGAAAGCAGACGACCTTAAAATTGTGGAAGGCATTGGACCGAAAATTGCTGAATTGTTGCAAAAAGCAGGTATAAAAACCTGGAAAGCCCTTTCGGAGACCTCGGTTGGAAGGATCAAGGAAATACTGGACGCGGCCGGACCGAGTTACAACATTCACGACCCGAGCAGCTGGCCAAAACAGGCAGGACTTGCCGCTCAAGGCTCCTGGGATGCCCTGAAAAAGTACCAGGACGAATTGAATGCTGGAAAGTAGTTTTCAGTATCTAGCAGGATAAAATTACGACGGGCGGCCCAGTGTTTTGGGTCGCCCGTTGTTGTTAGCAATATGTCACTACTAGTTGAAAATCCAATGAGGAGCAAAATTGCAAGTCACGCTGTTCCATAATATCTTGCTCCAAGCGTCACTCCTTCTATCCCAACCCGCTCCAGGCCCCATCGCTTTTCTTCCTTGAAAACCGGACCGATCTGATTGCCAGTATGCAGCAATTCGTACTGGTCGTAATCAATGGCGTGTCGGTTCTGCAATTTTTCAAATACGCCAAAACGCGCTACGACTGACTCCCAGCCTTTCTGCACCACCGCCTCAAACACCTTTGCTTTGGAGCCGCTTCCATAAGCTATGAAGCCAATGCGTTTGCCTGTGAGTGCGTTCTTTTCGTTGGCATCGCATTCCAGCGAACTCATCAGGGCAAGAAAAATGGAGGCAGTATATAAGTTGCCAGTTTCCTGACTGGCGCGTTGAGCGCGCTCTAGTTTTTGTTTTACAAAACGGCGATAAAGGATTGATTCTGAAACTGTTTTAAAAAAAACAGCCTGTGCCTTGTAAAAGGATTTAGTATCCTGAAACTGGGTTTTTATTGGCTCCGCCAAGCCAAATTTTGCTGAATCAGCTTCCCAGCCACCTTTTCGTTTTCGCTCTTCCACAAATTCTTCCACGAATATACGCTTTGCATGAAAAGCATAGGGAAGGTGAAAGATCATGCGCGCCCAACGCTCGGAAAGTGCTTTGAACTGATCCTCGCGGAAACACCTGGCCGATACTGCTCGCTGACGAAAATTGTCCAATGCTTCGGTCATTCGGTCCTGATAACATTGATTGGAGTATTGTCCATCGAATACAGGGGTCTCGGAAAAACGCTCGCGACGGGGCTTGAAAAAATCGTGCACACTTTCCATCGCCACACCAAAAAGCGGACGAATGGCCAGTAAACGTGGATTGTGTTTTACCAACATCGCTACTGCACCAGCGCCTTGGGTATATTCGCCGGTGCTTTGAAGTTCGTATTTGGCAATGTCGCTCGCCACCACAATTCCTATACGTGTGTGGTCGGCTGCAACCCAGTCAAGTGTGTTTTGAAGGGCATCCACCGCGCCGATGCAAGCAAAGGTCATATCCAACACATCGCAATGCCGAAAGCAATCAGGGCCATATTTTGTGCCAAATCGCTGCGCAAGCATCTCTACGGCATAAGTGCCCGTGGGCTTCGCCATATCGAGCGCACTTTCTGTGCCGAGGTAAATGCGCCCGATTTTTCGCGGATCAAGCCTATTGCGTTCAATAAGTTCTGCGATGGCTTCGGCGGCTAAGGTGGCAGCGTCCTCGTGCGCATCGCAAACGGCCATTTTGTAAAGACCGAGGCCATGGGAGAGTTTTTCGTAAGATATCTCGCGTTTTTCCGCCAGTGTGCGAATATCGAGGTAAAGTTTTGGGGCGTAAAACGCCATATCGTCAATGCCGGTTGCCATGTTGTGGTTGGTGGTTGGTTGATTGGTTATTGGTTATCGGTTATTGGTTATTGGTTATTGGTTATTGGTTATTGGTTATTGGTTATTGGGGAATTTGCGGGTTCACCCGCCGAAGCCAAGGCTACGGCGGGTGAACTAGACGAAACGAATTCACGCACAAAAGGTTTGTCAAATGGCATTATACCAGTTGAAAATCTTAAAAAACAGTCTTGTGGTTAAGGAAGAGCTGGGCAAAGGTAAAAATCCCGACCTTTAGCCCAACAAAATTGCTCGCCATGCCCAAGCTCGACGAATTACTCAAAGCCGCCATCGTCGGATGCCCTACAGACTATTTATTGCAAGCAATACGAAAACCTAATTGAGAATAACCTCTATCGGCCAAAAAGCATGAATTAGAACGACAGGATGCTCGACATCTAAAAGCATCACTCCCCCATCCACCACCACGAACTACCCGGAATAAGCCGTAATTATCTCCTTTGGGATCGATAGTCCTTCGTATATGGTAATAAGTACTATCGTTATACCAATCCCAACACCATTCCATTACATTACCGCTCATGTGCATTAATTTTACCTTGTTTGGTGGAAACGAAAGAGTATCTACTGGACAAGTTTTGCGTATAGGAGTATCAAGTTCGGAATATTTTTCTGAGTATATATAGTACATATTTTGCCAAGTAGAATCCGCATTAAAGTTGATTTCTCTTGGTTTAGCTATATCTCTGCCATTTCCAAAACGGACTTTCTCACCAAGTTGGCGGGCAGCGTATTCCCACTCTGCTTCAGTAGGTAACCGGAAGCCATTCGAGTTCGAGTTCGTAGTTACTAACCAATGTTTTATGTCAGAAATTTGGAGGTTGTTTTTGTCTCTAAATTCTTTAGAAATGTTATAATAAGGCGTACGGCCACGTTCCTCACTTAACCAGTTACAATATTCTATTGCATCATACCAACTAACATTTATTACTGGCCTTTTCCCACGACCCCAGCCTTTATTATCACGAGGCCTTATTCGGTTCATACTGTCGGCAAACCTATCAAATTCACTAAAAGTAACCTCATACTTTGAAATGTAAAAATCGCTGATAGTAACCTTAAAAATAGGATATTCATTACTTTCTCCTTCACCAAAGCCATCACCTATGTTGAATGAGCCGCCTTTAACTAACACCATTTCTTCCTGAAAACGTATTTGTTCTGTGGGCGCTTTGTAAGTAAATTTTACATATGCAATAAGGAAAATTAATATTCCTATGATACTAAAAGAAAGAAAGTGAAAATTTTTCCAAAGGCTAGGTATAAAATTATCCTCTGGCAACTCTAGTGGTTTGGGGGGGAAATCGGGGTTGACCTTTTCATTCAGATCATTATCGAAAAAGTGTAATTCTTTGGCCTGAAAATCAGTAATAACAAGCTTTAATCCCTCAATAATACTAGTGAATGCAGAGGCCATATTATCCCACAATACTATTGGTTTGCCATTTTTCGGTAGTACTTGAAATTGGACAAGGCGGTTGTGATCTTGCCAATTGCAATCGTCTACAATAATTGGCAGAATTTTGGCTTCCCCTGTTTTCTCGCGTTCAAAAGCCTTTTCAATTTCGATATTCTGAATATAATCAGAGTTAAAGAAATTGAAACTAATAAGTGGTAGGATGATTTGTGCAATATTGAGGTTGTCTCCGATTTCCTTCTCCCATATGGCACCAGGCTTAATTATGCCATCATGCCATGTCTCCACTAGTCCATTCTTTTTCAGCAATGCAAAAGCGGTAATAAGTTTATCTTTATACTCTGCATCCTCGTGAGCGTAAATAATAAATATTTTAACAGGAGCAAGCATTCTGTTGGAGTTCTGCAAATTGTGAATAGGGCAAATGTATATATTTTGCCACTTCTAAAAGAAATTGTTCAAACAGAGTAGAGAAAAATCCTGAATTAGATTAAAACCCTTCCTAATAAAAACATTCAACAGGTGTGCTTTTTGTTGCATCGTACCAAAATAGTGGTTTGATGGAAATTTTGTACCGACCTTTCGCCCCACAAAATTGCTCGCCATGCCCAAACTCGACGAACAACTTAAAGCCGCCATCGTCCGGATGCCGGTGGCAGAAAAAGACAAACTGCTGCTGCGATTGGCAGCAAAGGATGTAAAACTCGTTCGAAGGCTTGTTTTTGAACTCCTGGAAGGCGGCGAAACGCGCGACGAACGGGCTGCCGCACTTCGAAGGGAGATCGCTGAAGACCTTTCCAAAACCAGGAAGGAATACCTCAGTCCGGGATACCTTTTGCTTTATCTGCGCCATTGGAATGCCCGGATCAACGAGCACGTACTGGCCACTAAAGACAAGGCGGGCGAGGTATCGCTAGTGCTTTTTATGCTCGCAGAAGCATTCCGACTTCGACACGAAATGCTCCAATCGTTCCCGGAAAGGCGAAGCGATACACTCGCACCGTATGTCGTAAAGCGTACAGCTGCCATTTTGACTAAAGCAAAAAAACTCCACGAAGATTATTTTATAGAGTTCCGCCGCGATGCGCAGGAATTGCTGGAACACATCTGGGCGTTCAGGCCGACGGCAGTGATTGCGGAAGAGTTGGGATTGCCGAAGTATTGGGACCTTTAAAATGGACACCCTTCACAAGGAGCAGGTTTTGGTTTCGTCTGTGGCTTTGAATTGCTGATCCCACTCGTACCGATGATGCGAAATTCAGTCCGGCGATTGAGTTGATGTTCAGTCTCTTCACATGGTACCGAGTTGCCACAATTATTTACCAGCTTCGTTTCTCCATAACCCTGGGGCGTGAGCCGCTCGCGAGCGATGCCTTGTTTTGCTAGCCAATCTACTACCGCCTTGGCGCGGCGTTGGGACAAATTCAGATTGTATTGGTCTGACCCTCGAGCATCCGTATGGGAAGCGATTTCTACCTGAAATTCAGGGTTTTGTCTCAAGGTTTTAAGCAGTTTTTTTAACTCTGGCATTGAACCTTCATTCGGTGTATTGGCATTCAAATCATAATATAGATTCAGCAAAAATCCCTCCGAACCACGTTCCCAGGTACTTTCAATAGGTTGGCTCGCTGCGCCATGGTCATAGAGTACCCCCTCCTTTACAGAAAGTCCGTCGCCCAATTCAAAACTTGCTGGCGAACCATCAGGATTTTCGTAGAGTCCACTTAAATCGTTGTACCGTGGGCCCGTCTGCGCAGGAGCCTTTTGAGGTATCTCCACGATAAAGCCTTCCGAATCCCGGTAGGGCTCAAGGTTCAAATTCACTTTAAAAGCCGGGTTTTGAGACAAACTTTTAGTGCAAATGCCTTCAGCGACGCCTGCAATAAACCCATCTTGCACAGCCCGCAGGGTATAACAGCAATTTTTGTCAAGTTTGAATTTGAATCTGCCATCCGGGCCGGTTAAGTACGGTTCCGGCACGGTTTTCCCACAATCATTGGTCAAAACCAGCTTTGCCCCATTGGCCGGAAATCCGTCGCGCATATCGAAAACCATGCCTTGCACGCTGAAATTGCTGAGTTTGGTCAGGCCGATCTCAATGCGGGTTATTTGGCCAGAAGCAGTGCCTTCATTTAAAGTACAACCAGTTTTGACCACAGCCTCGTAGCCTTTTTTTGCGGTGGAAAAATCAGCACATTCTGCATGACGCATATCAAAAGCCACAATCCCTTCAGAACTGGTGGTGAGCGTCAGGCTTGTAAGCGAATTGAGTACGGCTGCACCACTGATGGGCTTGAGTGTTTGGCTGTCAAAAACATAAATTTCAACGGGAGCTGCGTTTTTGGAAAAGGCATAAATATCGTCACGACCAGCACCCCCGTCCCTGTCTGAGGTGAAAAAGCCCCAGGAAAGGTCGCCGCCAAAGCAAACCCCAAAATCATCTTTAGTTGAATTGAGCGGCGCCCCCAAATTGATCGGCAGGTTCCAATCTTTTTCAGCTTTAGGCGTGCTGTAAAAAAGATCCAGCCCCCCCAATCCCAGGTGGCCATTGGAAGCAAAATAAAGCCGGCCGTTGGAGTCAATGAAGGGAAAAATCTCGTTGCCTTCGGTATTTACAGTAGGCCCAAGGTTGATGGCTGCGCTCCAAATACCGTTATTTAACTCACTGAAATACAGGTCCATACCTCCAAATCCTCCTGGACGGTTGCTTGCAAAATAAAGCTTTTTGGCGTCAGGGCTCGTGCAAGGATGCGCTGAATTGTACTCATTTGAATTAAAGGGCAATCGCGTCTCGTTTGACCAGCCCCCTTCTGCATTTCGCTGAGCGGAGAAGATATTCAGTTTTACCAAGCCTTCTTCGCTACGGTTTGTATTGCCGTCCATAAAATTGTTGCGGGTGAAATAGATCGTTTGCCCATCCGGGGCGAGGCACACCGCTGCTTCGTTGAACCGGGTGTTGACACTGTTTGAGAATTTATCCAAACGAGCCGAGGCGATTGCGCCTGGTATATCGGTTTTAAGCGCCGTTGCATATAGATCAGAAAATGGGTTGCCTGTCCACATCGAGGTTCGTTTGATGGCCGTGCCAAGGTCGCGATCGCTGGCAAACACGAGTTGTCCATGAACGATGCTGGGGCCGAAGTCGTCAAAAGAAGAATTGCAAGGCAGATGGTTTATTTGGTAAATGCCTTTGTTTTTGGTGAGCAATTCTTCCTCCAGATCGCAGGCTTTTGCAAGAAACTGTCCGCGGGCGTCATCAGGGGCTTCTTTTTCGTATTGTTTGAGCCAGAGCCTCGCCACATCGCATTTGCCATTGGCTTGCAGCATCATGCCATAATAGAGTTTGTGAACAGCCTTGGTATCAGGCAAGCGCACGATTTGGCTGTACCAGTATTCAGCGTTTTCGGTATCGTTTATCTTACGGTAACATTCCGCCAGGCTAATTTTTGCTTCTGGCAGGTCCTCCCGCTGGAGCAGTTGCTGGTATTCCACAATGGCGGTCATGTAATCGAGATCCTGCATGGCTGCGTTCGCGCGTTTGAGCCGAGCCGATTGGGCAGTGAGGAGGGTTGGGAAAAGCAGTAAGAAAAGGAGTTTATATTTCATAGATCGTGTGTCAGGCAACGCAGTTTGTTTCACGCAGATGTTATGAGGGTGTTTCAGCAGATGTTTTACAAATGTTTCACGAAGATGTTATGAGAATGTTTCACGCAGATGTTACGCAGATTTTACACACAGATGTTACGCAGATTTCTAGCCCGATTTCTGTGAAATATCCGCGTGAAACACGCTCATGATTACTTCATCAAAAATACCTCGGCGAGGTCACTTGTTTCACTTTTATATCAAATTCATAGCCCAACATGATCTCAAATGAATTGCTACTGGCCTTACGGATTTTGCTTAACGTTATATCGTAGGCAGCCCCAAAACGCATCCCATTTCTCAAGGACCATGCCATCCAAAGATTAGCAGAATCATGCGAAGATTTACCCGATAAAGCCGTCCGGTAAGAAGCTCCAGTCCAAATTAACTGACGAATCAAGAATGCCGCACCCAGGTTGACCGAGGTGGGCGCTCCAATTTTTTGGCCGGAAGATCGATCTTTTAAGTTACTCAAAAAACCGGCACTTTGTAACAAAAAACTTGGTCGAAATACCAGTTGGTCATCTCTAAGCGGGATCGCTGCGCCCCCAGAAAGGTAAATATTGCGGTAATTTTTGGCAAAAAGTGCCTCAGTATCCTGGTTGGTCTTGCGCAAATCATGCTCCAATAGTCGTGGACAGCTCAAACCAAGGTAATATTTTTCACCATACAGGTACGCCCCAGCTCCGAAATTTGGCAACCAGCGCGAAATGTTTTGAGAAAAGGAGGGGTCGTCGGAATGCTCGACGGTTATCTCGCTGAAATTACCTCGCCAATTAGCCATGCTGGCTTGAAGGCCGAGTGAAAGTTTGAGTTTTTTGCTTGCGCCTACCTGCATCCTGTAAGCATAAGATCCGGCTAAATCGGTAGTTCCACCCGGCCCGATCTTATCGTTAAGCAAGGAAAACCCAATCCCTACCCTTTCATTTCGGAGCGGTGAATGTGCGTTGAGCGCTTGCGTCACTGGCGCCCCATCCAAACCGAGCCATTGCTGGCGATGGGAGAGATTGAGTGTCAGGTGTTCGTTGCTGCCTGCGTAGGCGGGATTGAAAGCCAGGCTGTTGAAATGATAGTTGGTGAACATGGGGTCTTGCTGTGCCAAAGCGCCAACCGACCAGTATATCCCACAAACAAAAAGCAGGAGGCGAAATTTTATCATGATGAATCAGTTTTTGGAACGCGAACTCGAATCCTTGTATCCTTCCAAATCCTTGCCAAAACAGGCTGTTCCTTGAAGTTTAACACCACAAAGGTCGGAGGATTTTACATGGCTTTTTTTCAAAAAAGTTGATTTGTACTCTAAATTTAGGCAACAACTTTGGCCGAGCCTTATTTTCCCCGCCCAATCATGCTACTTTTGCGCCCGTTTGGTGACTGGTTATTAGTTATTGGTTGATTGGTTATTGGTTGCCAATTCCACCAATCAACCAATAACCAATCAACC
>JBJXGO010000217.1:0-51935 GCA_046160345.1 Saprospiraceae bacterium | reverse complement strand
CAGATGTTACGCAGATGTAGCACGCAGATGTTACGCAGATGTAGCACACAGATGTTACGCAGAAAACGAGGCCGTTTTGTCTTGTCTTCATACCAGTTGTTTTCAGCGTGACCACATTTTCACATTGACCAGATCACTCACTTTTGCAACACTTCTAAAAGATGACAGAACTTCGCCGCTCGCTTACGCTTTATGGCCTAACGATGATCGCCATTGGCTGCACCATCGGCAGCGGCATTTTTCGCACCCCTGGTCAGGTTGCACTTCATGTACATTCTCCGGAGTATGTTATTTTGCTCTGGGTAATGGGCGGTGTGGTAGCGCTTGCCGGCGCGCTTACTTTTGCTGAAATGGGCGGAATGTTTCCCGGGGCTGGCGGACTTTATGTTTATTTGAAGGAGGCTTACGGAGGTTTGGTCGGGTTTTTATACGGCTGGTTTATCCTCTTTTGCAGCACTGCCGGCGCCATCGCGGCATTGGCATTGGTCTGTTCAGAGCATTTGTGCTACCTCTATGGAGCGGGCAAAGAAAGTGTTTTTGAATTGCCGCTGGCCGCTACCATTATTGTTGGACTCACTATTGTCAATCTTTTTGGGGTAAAAATCGGAGAATTCATTGCCAATCTTTTTGGTGGAGCGAAATTGCTGGGCCTGGCCCTGATCATTGGTGCTGGCTGGTTTTTTGCCAATCCACAGGCCGAGGCAATCAACGCTACCAGTAGTTTTAGCAATACACAGCCCGAGAATTTGATGACAGCCTTTGCCCTTGGATTCATCGGCGTACTGTGGAGTTATGGAGGCTGGCAACACGCCGCCTACATGGCTGGTGAAACCCAGGATCCGCAACGCAATGTGCCCCGTGCAATGATTCTGGGGGCCATTGTCATTACGCTGGTCTATGTTTTGGCCAATATCGCTTACATGCGTTTGCTTCCTGTAGAACAAATGGCTAATTCCACCACGGTTGCTGCGGATGCCCTGAATACCGTGACAAGCTGGGGAGGCACCTTAATGGCAGTACTGATTGCGCTTAGTACCTTTGGCAGTATCGGGGTATATTCTGTGACAGCCCCCAGGATGTACTATGCTATGGCAAAAGATGGCGTTTTCTTTGCCAAACTTGCTGAAATTCACCCCAAATGGCGTACTCCCGTTTGGGCCATGCTTATTCAAAGTGCCTGGGCCTTGTTCCTCCTGTTTTTCTGGGGCACTTTTAATGACCTCATCGAATACGTCACCTTCCTCGATTGGATCGGACTGATGCTTGTGGGCACCACCATCTTTGTTTTTAGAAAAAAACGACCCGATGCGCAGCGCAGCTATCGGACAATACTTTACCCCTTTACTCCCATTGTATTTGTCGGCATTTGCCTTTGGTTTGTGTGCTTCAATATTGTAGGAAGCAGGGAAAAAGCGCTGGCGGGGCTGGTGGTGATCTTGACAGGACTAGTGGCTTATTGGCTGTTTTTCAAGCAGCGCAACAAGGTGGAGTAAATGTTCAAAGAAAACAATGCTTCATGAACGGCACATAAAGAACGCTACCGCCGCGTGCAGCTTGACCCTGCAAATTCCTTGTTGGGCAAAGCGTATTTTACACGCCTTTTATCAGCACCAATAAAAGCAGCGCTTCTTTTTCTTCTGGCTCAAGTATTCGAAGCACGGTAAGCGCCCTAGGAATAGGAGAGACGGCGCGTTGAGCATTGGTAAGCATGGCAGCTTCGCCTTGTCCCAACAACACAGGCCATTGTTTAAGTTCAGGGTCTATCTCCAGTTTTGCCAACAACCGGCTTTGTTTGCCGGAGGAAAGCAGGTTTCCATTCACAAAAACAGCATAAGGCTGACCATTCTGCCAGATTTCAGTCTCCTTCGCTTTATGGCGAAGAATGAATTCCTTGTCGCTCGTGCGGGCCACAATTACCCCTGTTCTGCCGCTTTTTTTCCCGGCAAATTTCAAAACAGGCTCCTGGTAAATGGTACCGAGAACCCCTTCAAAAACAGGGTCGCGCCAGCCGGCTTTTTTCAGGATTTTTGGTTTCAACGACAAATGTGAAAGTATTTCTGCGTCAAGGGAGTGCAGCACCTCTGGCATTCCCGTATTGCGTGCTCCTTTTTGTTTGTTGAGCCGCGCCCGGAGTTTCTCAATCAATTCCTTCCATGCCCGGGAATCTGGACTAAAGGCAATACTGCTTAAAATACTGGCAAGGAAATAAAAAACTCCGGTAATAAAAAGCCCAGCCAAAAGGGCGAAAAAAAGCAATCTGAAGAGTGCAAACATGTTTTTTAGCGCAAAAATAGATCAAAAATCTTTCAAATAAGGGCCATTGGCGCCATTTGTTGGCTTTTGGGTCGATTTCTATTACCATACCGATTGAACAAAGCAGTACGGAATTATCAACTTTACTAAGCCTTAATAGATTCTTTCTCTACTTTTGCACCCGTTTTTTCAAACTTTCAATTCAAAACAATTTATAAGGGATGAGCTCTCTGGTTTACTTATTACCAATTTTCGGGGTCGTCGGACTCGTGTACATGTTTATCCTCCAAAAATGGGTAACAAAACAAGACGCTGGCGACGAAAAGATGCAAAGCATCGCCAAACACATTGCTGATGGTGCATTGGCTTTCCTCAAAGCTGAATATCGTATCCTTGGCATATACGTTGTAATAGCCGGTATCCTGCTTGGCTGGCTCAGCACACAGGCGGACACCAGCCACCCGCTTATCGTGGTGGCCTTTGTCATTGGAGCATTTTTCTCCGCTTTGGCTGGCAATCTAGGGATGCGTGTGGCTACCAAAGCCAACGTGCGCACTACGCAAGCCGCCCGTTCCAGCCTAACAAAGGCACTTGAAGTGTCATTTAAAGGTGGATCTGTGATGGGTCTTGGCGTAGCAGGCCTGGCTGTATTGGGCTTGAGCGCATTGTTCGCCGTTTTTTATGTCTATTTCATGAACGGGACCTATGGCGTAGATGGTGCCCGCACTATGTCGCGTGTGCTGGAAGTGCTGGCCGGTTTTTCGCTTGGCGCTGAGTCTATTGCACTTTTTGCCCGTGTTGGCGGCGGTATCTACACCAAAGCAGCCGACGTAGGTGCTGACCTCGTGGGTAAAGTGGAAGCAGGGATCCCGGAAGACGACCCGCGCAACCCTGCAACCATCGCCGACAATGTGGGCGACAATGTGGGCGACGTGGCAGGCATGGGCGCCGACTTGTTTGGTTCTTATGTAGCAACGATGTTGGCAGCCATGGTGCTCGGCAACTCTGTGATTCGGGATTCCGGGCTTATTGATGATGGATTTGGAGGCATTGGCCCCATTCTTTTGCCCATCGTGATCGCAGGCCTCGGCATCCTTTTTTCCATCGTGGGCATGCAGTTTGTGCGCGTGAAGGATGACAAGGAAGCAAATTCTGACACGGTGCAACGCGCACTCAACACCGGCAACTGGGTGGGCATCATCCTCACCGCGGCAGTTTGTTTTCCGGTGATCAAATGGATGTTGCCTGCTGAAATGTCCATGCGTTTCTTTGGCGAACCAACTCAAACGATCACCAATACCGCCGTTTTCAACGCTACCATGGTGGGTCTTGTGGTTGGCGCTTTGATCTCAGCAATTACGGAATATTACACAGGCCTTGGCAAAAAACCGGTTATGAACATCGTTCGCCAATCGGGAACCGGGCACGCTACCAATGTTATCGCCGGTTTGGCTACGGGTATGATGTCAACCTGGATGCCAATCGTACTGTTTTCAGGGGCCATCTGGGCTACTTACGCCATGGCTGGATTCTATGGAGTGGCCATTGCCGCTTCGGCTATGATGGCAACAACCGCCATGCAGCTCGCCATTGACGCTTTTGGGCCTATTGCCGATAATGCAGGTGGTATTGCCGAAATGAGCGAATTGCCCAAGGAAGTACGCGAACGCACGGACATACTCGACTCTGTGGGCAATACTACTGCCGCTATTGGTAAAGGATTTGCCATTGCTTCAGCGGCTTTGACTGCCCTGGCGCTGTTTGCGGCTTACGTTGATTTCACGGGCATCGAAGGCATCAATATTTTCAAAGCAAAAGTGCTTGCCGCATTATTTCTCGGTGGCATGATCCCGGTGGTATTCAGCGCATTAGCGATGCAAAGTGTGGGTAAAGCCGCGATGGACATGGTGGAAGAAGTGCGCCGTCAGTTCCGCGAAATTCCGGGCCTTCTGGAAGGCACAGGCAAAGCGGAATACGGCAAATGTGTGGAAATATCCACCAAAGCCGCGCTTCGCGAAATGCTCGCCCCGGGTCTGATCACCATCGTGACCCCGATTTTGGTCGGGTTTATTATGGGCGCAGAAGCCCTCGGCGGTTATATGGCCGGCGTGACAGTGAGCGGTGTGATGTGGGCAATTTTCCAATCGAACGCCGGTGGCGCCTGGGACAATGCGAAAAAATCCTTCGAAAAAGGCGTGGAAATAAACGGCCAAATGTACTACAAAGGCTCTGAGCCCCACAAAGCGGCCGTTACCGGCGACACCGTGGGAGATCCTTTCAAAGACACTTCCGGCCCTTCCATGAACATATTGATCAAATTGACCTGTTTGGTCGGTTTGGCTATTGCGCCCATTTTGGGTCACCACAGCACGAGCACCAGCAGCAGAGACAATATCAAGTTGCAGCTCCGGGAAAATCGCTTCCCACAAGGGATGACCGCCCCGCCTGCTTCCATGGGCGAGAAATACCCCGCCACCAGTCAAGGACAGTCCAGCACTGGGGCAAACCCAGATCAAAGCAGCCAGACTATAATTGCTCCTGCCAATCCGTCTTACGAAGGAATGACACCCGAGCAACGGAAAAAGATGGAAAAAATGAAGCAACAACAACAAGGCAAGGACCAGCCTGCTACGCTTAATAAACAAAATTGAGTTTTTAAAGCTGATCTGACAGGCCACCGCCCCATCCCGCACTATGCGGGGTGGGGCGGTTTGGTATGGTGGCAATGGGTTTATTGCCTTTTTGCAGAACTCCATTGAACGCCTATTAGATGCCCGCAATAATTTGAATCCATTTTTGATTTAACTTTTCGGAAATGTTTTACCCCATCTTTGCGTTTCTCCCCAAGCCAAAATAGCCATGACCATTTTCAGCCAGATATACTTCTCCTTCCCCATTCGATTGCTGGTGCTGCACCTGCGAAACCACTTGGTATTGCTGTTGATCTGGGCAATTTTAACCGCTTTCAGTACCGGGTTGACCGGGCGTTTTTTTGGGATGCATTACCTGATGCTAACTCCGGAATATCACGGAGAAGTCAATTTTTGGAGCTTTTTTCTGACCGGGTTGGCATTTGGGGGTCTGGTAATGGTGTGGCATCTTACTTCTTATCTGCTTTGTTCCAACCGCTTTCCTTTTTTGGCAACGTTGGGGACGCCCTTTAGCAAGTTTTGTTTCAACAACAGTCTCGTACCCCTGACTTTTTTGGCTGTTTGGCTCACATGCAGCATCTGGTTTCAATGGCACGACGAGTTAACTTCCAATACTGACATTGCCTGGAACATTAGCGGGCTGCTTATCGGCACCGCTGCTATTACCGGATTAATGGCAGCTTATTTTCACCTGACCAACAAGGACCTGGGTTCTTTCAATTGGACGCCTCGACCGGGCAGCCGGGTGCTCTTCAGTCAGCGCCTGCCCAGCGTAAGAGAAATTCAAATAGGAGTAACTCGCTGGCGTGTAGATACCTATCTGACCGAGCGCGGCCACCCTCGCCTGGTGCGTAGTGTGGCACACTACGATCCCCGGGTACTGGAAGAGGTGTTTCGTCAAAATCATTGGAACGCCGTGGTAGTCCTGGTTTCCGCACTCTTGATGCTTATGGTGCAGGGTGCATTTATGGACAGCAGCTGGGCAAGGATTCCCGCAGGAGGAACATTGTTTTTGCTTGCCAGTATTGTAATGGGACTTTATGGGGCCATCCGATTTTGGTTTCGGCAGTGGGGCACAGCTGTGTTCTTCGGATTGATTTTCACCGTGGATTTGCTCACTGGTTGGGGATTTCTAAATTATCGAAATCGCGCATATGGCCTTGATTATCAAAAGGAAAACCGTGCCGAGTACAATTATGCGGCGTTTGAAAAAATATGCACGCCTCAAAACATTGCCAGCGACCGTGAAGCAACCTTAAAGATCCTTGAAAACTGGTTGGCTAAAAACCGAACGCCAGAAAATCCACGCCCCAAGTTGTTGCTCGTTGGCGTGAGCGGAGGCGGCCATCGGTCGGCACTCTGGACCATGCAGACCCTTCAGAAAGCCGACATAGCCACAGGCGGCAAACTCCTGAAGCAAACGGCGCTCATAACCGGCGCATCGGGTGGTTTATTGGGTGCAGCCTTGGTCCGCGAAGCCATGCTCCGGCATGCAAATGGCGAACGCCTCGCTCCGCAGGACCCGACACTGTTGCACGACATGGGCAAGGACCTGTTGAACGCCATCAGTTTTGCCGTGGTGACGAACGACCTTTTTTTTCCAATTTCAAGTTTTAATTATGGCAATTTCTCTTACCGAAAAGACAGGGGCTATTTGTTTGAGCACCAACTAAACGAAAACACCCACGGCTTTTTCTTGCGAAAAACTTCCGAATACAGGGAGCCAGAGCGCGAAGCTAAAATTCCGATGCTTATATCCAGTCCTTTCGTGCTGAATGATGCTCGGCGGATGCTGATCAGCCCACAAGGCGTGAGCTACTTAATGCGCCCCAATGCGGGTAGTTTGGCTGCACAAGTCGAAATAGATGGAATAGACTTTGGGCGTTTTTTTTCTGCACAACAGGCTGACAGTCTTGCTTTTAGCAGTGCCATGCGGATGAGCTGCACTTATCCTTTTATTCTTCCCAATGTGTGGTTGCCCACCAGCCCTTATGTGGAAGTGCTGGATGCCGGATTCCGCGACAATTATGGACTGGCGCTGTCCATTCGTTTTGCCCATGTTTTCAAAGACTGGATCAAGGAAAACACGGGAGGGGTGGTATTTGTACAGATCCGTTGCTGGGATAAAATCCATACCATTGCTCCGAGCGACGACAAGGGGGTTTTTGAAAATATGCTGACCCCGGCAGCTGCGGCTGGCGGCAATATGACAGATATTCAGGATTTTGAACAAGACAATGCACTTGCCCTCTTAAATGACGCTATGGGCGGCCACCGGGTAGAAATGGTGCGTTTTCATTATCGCCCCGTGCGAAAAAAACGAGAGGCCTCGCTCAGTTTTCACTTGAGCCGCCGGGAAAAGCTCGATATATTGGAATCTTTTTACACCGCTGACAATCAGGCGAGTGTAAAGGCGTTAAAGCAGGTGCTAGAGTGATAAATTAAACAGGAAAGTTTTCCCTATTTTGGTTTCCCTAACTGTCAAATCTTCGCCACCCTTCCCGCAAATACCCCTTTCCCAGCCCCGTTCCACAGTGTCACCACATAGTTCCCGCCCGGCAACCCTCGCAGGTCAAGGGTGAAGACCCCTGATCCATTCGCCAACATGGACGAGCGCAGCACCCGCCCCGATGCGTCCGACAGTTCCAGCACACCGCCCGGGAATGGTTTGGGAAACACTACCTTCACCCAATCTACCGCCGGGTTTGGGTACATCAGCAAGGCCTCCCCGCCCGTGGCTGGGCTGCCCGTGCCCACCATCAGGTCCACCACCGCTTCCACCACCACCTCGCAGCCATTTTTGTCCGTCACCGTCACCATGTAGTCGCCTGCCGTGAGGCCCGCGATGGCTTGTTGGGTGCTGCCTGTGCTCCAGTCAAAGCCGTAAGGGGCCATGCCGCCGGAGATGCCCGTCACCACCGCCGCGCCGTTGGGCATGGACAGGTCCGTTTGGTCCTGCGTGACCACCGTGGCCGAAAGCGAGTCCGGCTGTGCCATGGGCGGAAAAGCAAAGGCAGCCGTGCAGCCGAAAACGTCCGTCACCGTCACGGCGTAAGCGCCCGGCCCGAGTGGTTGGGCGATGGAATCCGTACCCGGCCAGCCCTGCCAGAGCCATGAAAAAGGGCTTGCGCCCGTAGCAGGTAAAGCCGACAGCCAGCCGTCGTCAGAGCCGTTGCAGGAGATGGTTTGGCCGTCCACCATCAGCGTGAGCATGCCCAGGAGGGCGATACTGGCCGAGCTTGAATCCTGACAGCCATTGGCATCGGTGACCGTGAGCGCGTACAAACCGGGCTTTTGTTGGCTCAAATGGGCGGTATCCTCCGCAACGGGCAGCCATTGGTAATGGTAAGGCGCCGCACCGTTCAAGACTGAGGCAGAGAGCGAGCCGCCCGCTTGCGTTCCGCACTGCACGTCCGCAGCGGCTAGACTCAAAATGGGCGAAGGAGCGGAGCTCACGGTCACCGTGTCCAGTATCTGCCGACCGCTGCCGTCTGTGATGGTGAGCAGGTAATCACCGGGGGGCAGCCCGTTGAGCTCAGGGCCGTTGCCCGCAGCGGGAAGCCAGTTGTAATCGTATGGCTCACAGCCTAATACGGGGCTTATGCTGATGCTGCCGTTGGAATATCCCACGCAAGCGGGCGCGACCTGTGGAGCGGCGGCGAGCGCAAAAGCCGGGGCTTCGTAGGCCCCGATGTCCACCGTTCCTTCCTGGATGCGGGGGTTTCCGGCTAAGTCGGTGAGAATGCCTGCGGCGGCGGCGTTGGAGCCTGCGTTGATGAGGGGGGAGCAGGGGAGGAGGGAATAGTCGCCAATAGCAGTATCGTGGAAAAGGGGGTCGAGACCGATGAGGTTGTTGGAGCATGTAACCGTAGGAGGAAGCAGACTGCAGTCCAAATCATCAAAGGCGCAATTTTCAAAAGTCATCTTCGGGTATATTGAAAAAAACTCAACCGGATCGTATTGATTGCCATAGAAAAGAGAGTTTCGCATAGTCGTAGGCGGATAGTTTTCGGGGTTAAGCGTATGCAGGTAAAACTTGTTATCAATAAAATTAAACTGGCTAATCGAAATGGAATCCTTATAGAAGTCGTTTGCAGTAAAAAAATCAAACCGCAGGCTGTCGTTGTTGACAATTTCAATGTTATGAAAATACCACCCTTTTTTTTCTACCCCCGGGAAGAGCCACAGCCCATTGGAATTGACGGGTTTGTTGTTGCTGATGACCAAGTTGCTGAAGATGCACGTATCACAATTCCTACTAGGCGAAACTACCAAATACCAGCGGTTTGAGTCCATGACACAGTCTGACATTTTCATATTGATAGAAATGTCGCTTGGCCCAGAACCAAAATTATGCTGGAAAACGCACTTTGAAACTTTAGTGTCTAATGAACTGGTAAGAAATGCCCCTCGCTGGTTTCGTGTGAAATCGCATTCGCTAATATAACAAGATTTTGTTCCTGTAGTAAGGCCTTGATAAGCAATAAAAAGTGCATAATTTTCCTCAACATTGCATCGCTCAATTCGGACGTGATTGTCGGTCCAATTCTCTATAACCCCCCTCGGGCTGTCCCCGTTCAAATCAAAGTTGCAGTCCCAAATGTGAAGCGTGTCATGTACCGCTGGCCCCTTGTAAAGTACCGCCTCTCCCCATCGGGAAGACTTGTTAGCCGTGAACCTGCAGTACCCAAAGTCCGGGATGCGCTCTATGTCCACAAATCCGTTGCAATATATTGCCCCTCCATCGCCCTGGCATGTGTTGCCCTCGAAGACGCAGTTTATGAACTGGGGCGCAATAGAACCGTCCGCAGCTGCGCGCACAAACGCTGCTCCCCCATAATAGAAGGCATAGTTGTGCTCGAAACGGCAGTTGCGGACCACCGGGTAGGCCACGCCGTCCTCAGCATTGATCGACAGCCCCCCGCCACAAGCATTGCGCGGATAAGGGTCGCCAGTGACAAAACCTGGCTTGGCATTGCCGTGGCGGAAGCTCAGCCCGTCGAATAGGGTGCCGTCTTCTGCCTCTTCCATCACCAGTATGTTGTATGCGTTGTCCGTGCTGTCGCCCTGAACGCCAATGTCGCCGCTCAGAACCGTTGGGTGCGCAGCCCAATCGCGCTGACTTATGTCCGACTCTGTGCCCTCGAACCCGCCAAACAGCCTCACCCCGCTCTGCATAAAGAAAAACGAGTCGCGGTTGGTGTCCGAAGTTGGCTTGTACGTCCCTTCGGCCACCCATACGCTGTCGCCCGACTGGGCGATGCCCAAAGCTGAATGAAGGTCGTCAAATGCGTCTGTCCAGGAGAGGCCGTTGTTCGCGCCTGTGGCCAGGGCATTGACGTACAAGCGGTCTTGGGCACATAAAGAAGAGAATAGGAAAAAGAATATGGGCGTAAAAATGGGTCTCATAACTGTTGGCAGGTTTTTACTGTGACAAAAAGAAAAAGTGTCGGCATCCCGGCACCCGTCCTACGGCTCAAAGCCGTAGGACGGGTTGGTTAAAAAGCCTATTGTTTCAACAGGCGGCCTTCGGTCTTGACATCGCCCACCTTTACCTTCCAAACATACATCCCGGCCGGCCAATTGGCCGATTCGGGGATCTGGAAATAGGTGGATTGCCCCGTCAAGGGTATTTCGCGCCGCATCAAGCGGCTGCCATATGCATTGTAGGCCCAAACGGTTGCCGTAGTTGCCTCAGTTACAGTAGTTATATTGAGCGTGGCTGCCCCAGAGGTAGGGTTGGGAGCGCAGATAACAGCAAAATCTTTATTCAAGGGCAAATCAGAACGTCGAACGGCAGCCTGCCCCCCCATGCTCAGGCTGTAAAAAGCCCCTTCTTGGTTGAAGGCGATGCTGCGCAGCAGGTCATCGTCAATCTGCAGGGGCATTGGGTCGCTCTTCACCGCCCGCTTGGCCCGGAAAGTGAGGTAGAACAATGCTTGGCCAGGGCGCACATATTCCTCCGGGTTGGCGCTGAACCACACGAACCTTATCTCGCCATCTGCCGTGTTGGTCAGGTTGAAGCAATCTTCCGAAACTTGAAGCACCTCGCTGCTTGTTATGCCCACATATTCCCATAGGTTGGCATCAAATCGCAGCCCCATCTGAAGGGCCGTTAAAGGCGCATCGCCGCCGTAGCGAACAGGTATGCTCACAAGATCGCCTGCGTATGCCTGGGAGATTGCTTCCGTAAGGAGCGACAGTTTCCCTGCAGGCCGCTGCTGGATATCAGCATTGTGCGTGTTGTTCACGTCGCCCACTTTTATTGCAATAAAATCAATCGTAGGGTCAGAGGGATGACCGAGCCATTCTTCTGCGGGCATATCGAATGGGGTGAAAGGATCCATTGGAAGATTAGGAGGATCGTAAGCATCCACATAGCGCCAAGAACTGTTGCCAGGAAGTGCCTGGTATATCCCTAATATCAATTTTCTCAATTCACTAATATCTAATGGCAGCGCACCCTGTGAAACAGGCGGGTCAATTATTCTATTGTTAGAAGCATCAGCAGCAATATACTGATAGAGAGAGGTGAAAGGTTCTGTAGCGCTTATGTGCTTGGAGATAAGCACAAGGTCCCATGTGGTCACCCCATTCAACCATGCATCCCCGCCAAACTTTACCTGTGGTTTCACCCTGTATAACCCCAAATCGCAAGGACACCAAGACCAGGGGGCGTTGTTGGGCCAGATGGTAATTGGGTTGCAACCAGCGAGTGGCATGGTTCGGTTGATCACGACATCCACATCGTCAATATCCATCCCATTGGTATTTTTCACCCAGCCTGCCAGCAATGGGGTACAGAGCGGGAAGTCTGTTGGTGAAACAAAGGCTTCAGCTACGCAGCCGTCGCCACCCGGCGGATTGGTCGCCACGTCCACCATGGATTCTATTACTGTGACGCCGTTGATACAGTTTGTGGGCGCATTGAAATTCACCGTGAAATAAGAGCCCAACGAAACAGGCTGTGCTGTCACCGGAAAGAAGCAAAACGTGACCCTGTTGCCATCAATCTTGAAACAGTTGGTAAAACCACCGTCCGGGTTGCAGACAGGGTTGGAGGGGCATCCGAAGGTGTTTGCTCCAATGCCCGTGATTGATACACCGGCTGGTAAGTCGAACTCAAGCCCAATTTGAATCCGATCGAAATCCAGCGTGGGGGGAAGGTTGTGCCAGTTTAGGGTCGCCTTTGCGCCCAATTCGGTACAGGTAACACTCAGGGGTTCCGCTTCTACGACCACACTAAAATAATCGGGGTTGCATGGCTCGTCGCCATCGAATATTATTTCAGCGCAGTCCGTACTCAGGCAGGCGTCCTTGCAACCGGCACCATTCCGAATTTGACCAGGCCCAAAGCAAACATCTGCGCTGGCCATAAAAGATTGGTTCACGGGGCCTTTAATCTCAATGTCGAAGAGTTTTGACTCCCCTTGCGCGGGTACCATTATCCCTGGAGTGCTAACAAACTTTACAAACCCTTTCCAATCGTTGGTACCCGGAATGGGGTCAATGCGCTGTTCGGCGGGCACCTGAATAAAATTCTTCAATACAGGCACTTCCATGATATTGTCTGCCTCAATGGTAAACGTGAATGCCAGATAGGTGATATCTGACGGCAATGCGGCAGTGTTGGCAGCCTTCACGGGCAACAATTCGGTCATGTCGTCAAAATCGCCAAAAGACAGGCACACATCGGTCTCCGTGACACCAATTGCCGGCACGGTAAACGGGTCGGAATTAAAAATCAGGTTGTCGGTGCAATAGAGTGTAGGAGGGTTTGTGTAATAAGACTGTATCGGATCGAAGGTCAGGACCTCTCCGGGCACCGCGTCCACCGCCAGAATAAATAAATTGGCAGTGTACCGAAAGCCCACCCTGGTAAATGTGATGGGAGGGCACAGACCGCCGGGGGAGCATTGTGTGTAAAAGGTGACAATATTGGCGCCATCAAACCCCAATGTTCCTACCGGGAAAGTCGGTGAAAGGCAAGCTTCTGTCCCACCTTGGTTGATTGAAGAGGCCCCATCAGCCGGATCTGTTGCCAGGGCCATGGTAAATCCAAATTCTTCATAACACAAATTAAATGAACCAGGGTTTCCGGGAGGAGAAAAACTGTTGAGCGTCAAACTTACTTGAAAATAGAATCGGTTGCATTCTGGTGTCATGCACGGATCCGGGCTGACCACCGGGGTAACGTTAATTACTAAATTGTAACATGAAGTAGGAGCGATGCAAAGTTGCCCGTTCACTTTGCCCGTGCCCCCAAAGAAGAGCAAGGCGAAGAAGGCTGCGCCTAGCAGATTAAGTTTGACGGTTGAAAGGCTAACCGGGCGCTTGTTTGCCCCCCCCCCTATTCTTCCAAAATAAAATGTTGTTAAACATGGTTGTACGGTTTTAGAATTAAAGAGATGAAAGTGTTTACACATTGTAACATCGGTTGCAATGGTTTAAATGAAAAAAAGAAAAACAATAGGCCCCACCTTGGCTTCGGGGCATAACACAGCCACTGCGGTGCAGAACACCACACGGAAAATAGCATTGAAGGTCATGCTGAATGAACAGACGTTAAACTTTAGGAACGCCGGCCCATAAAATCGGGATTAGATCGTAAAACACCAAAAAAAGCGTCGGTTCGGATGAACGGCGGAGCCGGGGAAGCGGCGCCAAAGTTCTCGTCGGTACTTGTCGGGCAAAAGCTAATAACCGCTTTGTGCGGTCACAAAATCATAACAAACGCTATAAATATATCAAGAACCATCGCTTTGGTTCTTGCCAAGGCGTAGCAAAGATAAACAGATCAGGCTAAAAACCAAGATATTGGAGAAAAATTTAACCCCTTTTGTCGGGTTTTGGCATTGTTACTACCAGTGCCAAATACCACCCAGGCTTAAGTGGGCTATGCCTTGTTTATCCCAATTTCCGCCGTTGTTGTAATACAGATTCATACCGCCTTCCAGGGTCAGTTTCTTCCAAACCCTGAATTCTATGCCCAACATCAAGGGGATATACCAACTGCCAGAAGGAAATCTTTGAATTTCATCCGTAAAAAAACAAACAAGCTCTAGCTGAGCAATAGGCAAAAAACACGGCAAAACGTAAAGCCTGGAAGCATTTGCCACGCTCGGCTTTACATTTTGCAGCATATATTTTTCCTATTTACCCGTACTTCTAATTCAACGTAAACTGCACGGTCACCCCTGTATTTAGCGTCGTGATCGGGAACGACTGCGAAGTTTTGGGCACCGTTTTGCGGTAGTCGGCAAAGAGGCGGAGTTTGAGCCGTTTGTTGAGCGCGTATTCCACCTGCGGGTTGATGCTGATCGTGCGCGCGCCACGGGTGGGCTGCGCCTCGTTCGGGCTGTCGAGAATATGGGCTATCGTGATGTCGTCGCGCACCTCGAAATCGAACTTGAAAGTCAGGTCGTTGGCCGAGCTGGAGGAGCCTCCTCCAGGAGGCGGTGTAGGCGGTGTTGCAGGTTTCTTTTTTTTGCTCTTGCTCTTCTTTTTTGATTTTCCGTTCAGGCTCTTTTTGCCCGTAAGGAAAGGGATGTTCACATCTTTTATCCGATACCCAAAACCGATCGTATAGCCGCTGCTTTTTGTTTCAGACAATTGATAATCAATAAACGACATAGAGAGCGTCCGTGTCCGTTTCATGTCGGCCTTGAAGGTCATTTCATTTTTCAACTTCACATCGATACCAAACAAGGGCTGGAATTGCTCATTGATCACCACCTGCGGGATTTCAAACCTGGCGGAGTAGTTGAAGTTCAATGAATCTAATCCTCTTTGGCCTCCCGGGCCGCTGTTCAGGCTTTGCTCGTAAAATATATCGGTATTGTACGAGCTCACCGTGAGCGTATTCTTGTACCCGTGCGAGATTTGGATACTGGAAAATATGTCTTTCAGATTGCCCAATTTGGAAAGTCCGTTATAGGTCAATTTCCAATTGGGTGCAGGCATGGTTTTAAAGATGTCCAGTCCAACCGTCTTTGGGTCTTTTTTGGTGTACGCCGCCAAAAAGGCAGGAATCAGCACTTCCTGATGAATTCGGCCATAACCTTTTTTATAGCCATCGTCAATGCTGTGCAAAGAATCGGGAGACAGGCCATTTTCTGTAACCAGACGCTCCGAAATGAGCGGTCGGTACGATTCATACCTTGCGAATAAGCCGGCGATATCCTTGTTGAACATTGTGTTGAGCGACAGGAACGAGATGGTGTAACTGCCCAAATCGCGCGCTGCACGGTGTTCATACCTGACAGAATCCGGGTTTGGGTCTATGTTGAATATCTGGTCTTTGAAAAGTTCCGTGCTGTTGCGGGTATATTGCTTGTTGGCATTTAATTCGATCCGGAAATCGGTAAATGGCTCTACGGTCAGTCCCAAATCCAGGTTCTGCGTGTAGTTTTTCATCACCTGTTGGTTGAGCTCCGGGCGCTGGGTAATACTGCCCGTTGCCCCCAAATGGTCGAGGTAAGCCCTGTCGGCTTCCTGATAACCGGAAACGAATGCCCATCCCGGGGAATCAAACCCTTCGCTCAAGCCCAATAGTTTGGTTTCGGGGGTAAAGCCGGGAATTACGTTGTTTCGGGTTTCGGAGTAGGTAAACCGAGCTTTGCGTACCAACATTAGCGGGCGCAAAGCAATGCGCTCGGCAAGGGTTGGCTGGCGGTCCACCTTGTTCTTGTCTTTTTTGTCATTACCATCTTTTTTGCCCTTTCCACCGCCGTCGGGGTCAGCTGGGTTGGAGGGGTCTGACCCGCCAGGATTGGGCCGTGTGCGCAGCGGTCGACCCGTTACCGGATCAATACCCCCCGGGCCGCCAGGCAATGGTGCACCTGGAGAACCCATGCTTCCCGGAGCTGCATCAGGGGGTGCGGGCGGTGTACTTGGATCGTTTCGATCAGGGGCGGGGTTGTTGCCCTTCTCTCCTCCGGAGGGGGCGCCATCGTCTTTACCTCCACCACTGGGTTTAGTACCCGAAGGAGGGCGGGTGCCTCCACGATCTGGTGTTGGGTTCATTCCGCCATCATCGCTACCCCGAGCTCCGCGGTTACCGGGCCTGTTTCCGTTATTGCCCCCGCGGTTGCTGCCGGAGCCTGGTTTTCCGGGCTTGTTTATTTTTGCCAGGTATTTGCTCTTGTTGTAGAGCGTTTCCATGCTGAAGTCGCCGTTGATCTGGCGGGTGTTGTTGTTTTGAATCGTATTGCCAAGGTCGCGCGAATTCTCAAAAGCACTGAACGGAGCCGCTGGATCTTCAAGGTTTTGCAACTTCAAAGATTGGGCCGTCCAGGTATAACCTCCTGTATAAGAGGCTTTCATGCTGATAAAATCCAACATCGGGATTTGCTTGAATGGCAAAGTCCAGTTGATGCTGGCGTTGTGGGTGTAGTTTTTCGGGCGACCCAGATTTTTAAGGTTTGTCCAGATACTGTCGCGGCGTTCCTGACGGGTGACACGCGGGCCGCCTTCTGAAACATATTCCTGTGGCTCGTCAATAAGGCTTTTTGCATTGGCATCAAAATTAAAGCGAATAGCCTTTGAGATGTCCCAACCCAGATCATAGTTGCGCTCCCAGGTGAAACGACGGTTGTAATAGGTGTTTAGCGCAGCATCTTCGCCGGCAAAACGGTAAGTTGTGACGCCTTCAAAGCGTTCAAGATTTGTATTGAACCCAAAAGTATTGGGCAGGGGGTTGAAGTTGAATTCTGTGATGAATTTCAGGTATTTGTCCTTTTTGATCAATTTTTTAAAGGGCGTGATTGGCTTGATCCCCGTGCCGTATTGCCAGTCCAGGCCGCCTTTACGCTGCTTTTGATTGTCGCTGAGGATAAACGGTGTGCGTTTTTCCTGTTCGTTGTAAGCATAGGTGACGCTAAAGTTTTCGATGTTCCAGGGAAGTGGAATCTTCCTTGGCTTGCCGCGGCGTTCTTTACGCACATTAGTAAAGTTGTAGCCTTTTACCACAGTCACGTCTTTTGCATTGAACCGTATGCTGTCGCGGTCAGCAGCATTTGCAGTCTCGCGGAGTTTGTCTTTCAGTTTGATGTCAAGGTCGTAGGGATCGTATTCCGGGGTACGTGTCACGTTAGAATATTGGGCGTAGAACGGCACCTTTACACCTGTTTTTTCAGGGAGTAGTTTGCCCAGTTCGATATTCGTGGACACATCAAATTGAAGCACCTCTTCGCGCTGGCGCTGGGCCAGCTTTTCTTCGATGCTTCCCCAGCCTATACCCGTATAATTGGTCGAGAGCGATATCCCGCCCAAGTCTGCCAATTTCATGTCCACCCTGGCCAAACCGGCAAAACCTCCCTTTTCATTGAAGCCATTGAGCCGCAATTCATTGAGCCACACTTCCACGCAGTGTTCCTGTTTGGTTGTGTCTGTGTTGCGCACCCCGATCATGATACCCTTGACATAGCCCAGATTGGGGTTGCCAAATATTTTCACTTGTGCCTCTGGGCGGTTCGGGTCAACACTTATAAAAGGCACGAGCGGGTTGTTTGTGATATCTGCGTTTCGCTGTTTTTTTACTTCAGTAAGCAAATTAAGCGGGAAATCAAAAATATTTTCTGAACGCCAGACTTCTTCTTTATAGTCCCGGCTGTCGGGGTTTCCATTCAGATTGGTGGGGTCAGAAACAACCAGCGGCAATTCGTACTCATAGTAGTTGCGTGTGTAATCCGAACCCATTCTGATAAATACGGATAGGTCGCCTGTTTTGAGCTCTTCCTGGGTTTTTTCGGCGTGGACAAACATTTTGAGCCGGTTGTACTGGCGCAAGTCCATATTCAGGCTTTTAAACACCGCTCGTGCATCGCAATAACGAAGGCTGCAAATGTTCATGGCCAGCGACTGCTCATTCTGCAAAATATCGGGGAATGCTCCTACCGATTGTTCGCGCTGGATACCAAATGGAATGGTGTAGTTGAAAGGCTGGCGGGCTGAGTTTTCTTCGATGTTCACCGCGTTCACATCAAAAGGAATAGGTGGAGGGATGCCCGCTCCATCAAAACCGCATCCTTCCAGGTTTTGTCTGAAACGGCGCCATTGGTTGCGGCCCAATTCAAGGGTGGCAAAGCGGAAAGTGGTGCGCTCGTCAAAACCTTTCCAAAACATCCGAATGAATCGGATGGAGCGGAAATCTTCAATCCCGCCTGCACTTTGCCTTTTTACGTCGTCCAACGGAATTTTGAAGCGGTACCAGGTGTATTCACGATTTTCTTTGGTAAATGTAACCGTATTCGTGATGTATTCAGCGAGGGCCGGGTCATTTTCGTCAATTACTTCCACCCCGTTCACAGTGGTTTTTTTCAAATCAATTTTGTACCTGAAATAAGCCTCGGTTTCGTTCAGCGAACGGTCGCGGTTGAGGTCTTCCTGGTCTGGATAATTCGTGCTGGAAGGGTTTTGGTCCTGGCTTTGGTTTACAGGGGAGTTGCCTTCCTGATTATTGAATTTCCTGTAACGGTTCAAAAGACCAGGGCCAGCTGGAGCCTGTGGAAATGAATTGTCTCGGAAATAAACAAAATTGTCGTTAGACGGGTCCTGCCTTACCTCGTTTTTGAAATTGGGCGATAGTGTTGCGTCATTTTGAATCTGTTGAAACCAGGCGCCGATTTCACCAAAACTCGTCTCCTGGAGGCTGTCCAGGCCGTCGAGGCCAATATCTTGTTCCCTGCGGCTTGCTTCATTGTTGTCAAAAGCATTCACGATCGGCGCTTCGATGGGCACACGGCCCCAGGGGGATACGTCTGTTGTTACATTGTTGGTGCCGGTAGGCAGGCCGTTTTCAAAAAACTGCCTGGAATCGCGCATCACGTCTTCCGAAATAGACCCCAGGTCAATATACATTTGGCCTGCATCAGAGACAGCTTCTCCATCAGACTTTTCCATGTACGGATTGAGCATCCAAAATTCGATGAACTCAATGTTCGAAGCTTCAAAATCGTTGGTTGTCACTTCTTTCATGAAGCCTGCCCAACGGGTCTTGGGTTCCTCCAACTTGCCTGTGGTGGTCAGTCCCTTTGAATAACCAGGATAACCAGGGATTGGTACATCAAAGTTGTATGGCCCACGCTCCCGCGGATAGATCGTCACGTCCAGCGGGCGCAGGCTTGATTGTTCAAACGGGGTAAGCTGCCGGTTCGGAAAGATATCCTGATATTGAATGAGGCGGGTGTATGGATCTGTGCCATCGTTCGCGTCGCGCGCACTGGGGTCGGAGATGTACCAGGATAAGCCTGCCCGGTTGGCTCCCAGGGAGAGTGAAGTATTGGAAGGGTCGGATTCGGGGAACAGTTTGTTCTGGGGAGCCCAATCATCATCGTCTCGAGGCACGGATGCGATCACCCATTGATTGAATTGAAAGGTAAGCGGAATATTGGCCGTACTGCCCTCAAAATCATCAAGATATACGGTACCGCCTTTATCGCCACCCTGGTTGATCGCGCGGTTGTGGCCGGGCTGCAACACCGCTACCTCTGCCTGTGCGGAAATGCTGGATGGTTCTTTGGTTTGAATGAGCGGGAGTTTGTCAATGAGTTTGGTAAGCCAGGGTGCGTCTTTCGAAATGCTGAAATCCAGACCATATACCTTGTTATTGATAGGGTCGTCGCCAAAGTTTACTTTTTGGGTGAGCGGGCGTTCAAATAAATTCATGAACGTAGCGCCCACGCTAAGGTCTTTGTTAAAGGCATAATCAAAACGGGCCCCGATCATGCTTCGGCTTTGAAAACCAAAAAATGTATTGTCTTCAAAACTGACATTCACGCTTTGACCCGATTGTAGTATGGCATCGTCCAGTATCCTGATCTTGCCAATATTGTAGTCTATGGAATATTGTACTCCCTCACGTAATACCGCGCCACCAGCTGTGACCCTTACCGAGCCCGGCGGCAGGTTGAAGGTTCCAAGCGATATTTCAGACGAAACACTTGATTTGTAGGTGCCCCGCAGCATGAACCGGTTCAATTGCTGATATTCTCTTGCAACAAAGGTGGTGCTGTCGTAAAGTTGTTGGTAAATTAGATCCTTTTTCAAGTTGAGGGAATCCTGCGCAGTAAATAGTTCCCCGCCTGCAATTTTTGATTGTTTGATCTTATTGAACAGATCGCTGCCAAACGGCTCCAACACCGGGAACATAATGCGCCCCGAACGGAGGTTGATGGTGATACCCGGCACAAAGTCAAAAATACCGTCAGGCCCCGGGTCGCCCTGCAAATTGAGGTTATCCAGATTGAAAACCTGGAGCAAGGGGCGGCTTTTCAATCCATTGGGAATGAGCGGGCCATCGAGAAAACGCTTCTGTCCTCTGCCCGGATCTTCGTAGTAAATGTCAAAACGGAATTCCTGCGGATCCACATTGGCCGTGCCCACGGCATATACGTTTTTCATCATCAGATCCCAAATCGGGTACCTGACGTTGGCTGTGGTGCTTTTCAACATTTTAAGGAACAACACATTGGTTTTCAAGGTGTCTTCCGAGCTTTTCTTGGGCACCTCGTCTGAGAATTCGCCGATTTTGTATGGCACACCATTGTACGTGTAGGAAAGGGCTACACCTACCACCTGATCCGGCTGCACATTGAGGTTGACGCTGATGAAGCCCAATTGGTCGTGGTAGCTAAACTCTTGGGGAGAAAGCAGCCGGGCATTCATTTTTTCAAAATCCCTGATCTGCTTCAGGTTGAAGCTTGAGCTGGTGAGCCTGCTTACCACCCGGTCGCTAAATCGGAGGGTGGAGTCCATGCTCAATTCAGACAAAATCCGGCTGTAAAGTTTGTTGTTTTGGTTTGCCGGAAGGCCATTTCCATTGATGTCTCTACCTGGTGGACTGGCGAGTTTCCAATCGCTGGAAACAGAATCAGGTTCTGCAAGTTCGGTGATGGGCAGTACGTCACGGGTATTTACGAAATCCTGTTTGTCGTTCGTGATCCAAACCTCCATACGGGTAATGTTGAACAGAGATTGCGGCACAGGGAGGCATTTCATGGCCGGCTCGAATTGGTTCCGGTTCCAGTGGCTCACAAAAAAGTGGCGGTTCTCGTCGTATTCGTCTATCGGTTTCTCAAAATTTTGTACTTGAGAGCCTCCTTGTATTTTGAGGCTTTGTTGTTTGGAACGTTGTTGACTGGCAACGAGCGTTGTGCGCAAGTGGCCAAACTTCATTTCCGTTTTGATACCAAAAAGGTTTTGCGCGCCTTTGATGAGGTTGGAACGCAAGGGCATGGATACGTTGCCGGCCTCTACATTTTGGATGATCTCATCTTCGGAAAACCCCTTCGTATCGTAATTGATCTTCATTTGGTTGTCAAAATCGAAGGTCGCCTGCGTGTTGTAGTTAAAGTTGAGGTTAAGTTTTTCCCCGATTTTTCCCTGAGCGCTCATGTTGATGTCCATGTCAAAATCAAAGTTGCCATTAGTCTGCTGGCGAAGGGTCAGAATCGGATTTTGGATCTTTTGCCAGTCGTAACCAAAGGTCAGGTTGATGTTGCCCTGTGGTTTTATATCCACATTGGTACCGCCAAAAAGCCTGTCAATCAGGGTGTTTTTGAAGTTGAATTTTGAAACAGGATCCGTTGTGCCATCTGCATTTTTACCATCGGAGGACACCACGCCTTGCAAGCGGTCGAAATATTCGCGTTGTTGCTGTTCGTCGCGCCAGCGCACATATTCTTCAAAGGTCATGTAGGTTGGAGCGCGGTAAAAATCATCGCCGATGCGCTCCGTTATTATATACCGATTGGATGTGGCATCATATTCAACCTGCTTGTCAATGGCCTTCGGGTCGCGCAAATCCACGGGGTTGCTGCCACCTGAGTTGATAAAATCGTCGTAGCGCTCGCTAAGCGGGGGCAAGGTGTCGAGGCTTGACGCTTGCTGCTTAACCGCCTTCACTTCATGCTCTGCAGACAATGGCAAATAGCGATTGCTCGCCACCGGCCTTACGCCTTCAGGGAGAAAGAGTGTGAGAACGTTTTCACGCACAGCTTCAGGGTAAGCGAAGGCATAAAGTGCGCAAATAGAAAACAGGGCGATTGCCGCGAGAAGGGTGTTCTTCTTCGTCATTTTCAAAAAAGCAGGATGGTTTAACTAATCATCTCGCCGGTGTTGGTGCCCGACGTGCGGATTATAAGTAGTTTCAATGACGCCAGTAGGAAAAGAATGGTTGCCTTGCAAATGCTTGATTTAGAAGCCATTTTTTCGCTGCCGGATTTCATACTTTTGCGCCTTGTTTGGGCAGGTTGGAGCTTGTTATAACTGGAAACAGCGTTTGGGCATCCTTCAGCGTAACATCTGGGTATCACTCTATGTGAGTCCACTTGCGAAATTTTCACGCAGATGTTACGCAGATGTGATACACAGATGTTACGCAGATATTAGAACCTGCCTTTCAAACCTCTGAACCTTTTTTTGATTTATTATGAGCAACCGCGACAACCTCCTCGGCGTATTGGGGACGATTTACCGATGGAGAAAAGCCATCCGAAACACATGCTTGATCGCCCTTGCGGGCAGTATCTGTATTGCGCTTTGGATGGATACGTACTTCAAATCCACCACCATTTTTTATCCAACAAACCAGGATCTTTCCAAACCAGAACTGATTTTTGGCGGGATGAGCAAAGTGACCGAATATTACGGCAGCGACAAAGACATAGACCGAATTTTGGAAATTGGCGCCAGCAACGAACTGATGGACTATATGATCCGGCGTTTTGGACTGTTCGAACATTACGATATTGATTCGACCGATAAGGAAGCCTTGTATTGGGCTCGCTTGAAGTTCAAAGACCTTTATGAGTTGGAAAAAAACCGCAACGATGCCGTTGAATTGAGCATTGAAGACACTGATCCGAAATTGGCTGCTGACATGGCAAATGCAGCCCGCGAAAAAATCGACGAAATATCTCAAAGGCTCACAAAAAACAACCAGGCCCAAATCCTCGCTTCATACGACGCCAACATCAAGCGCAAAACCACCGAACTTATGCGCCTGGGCGACAGCATCCGCTATATTCAAGCCCGATACAATATCTATGCGGGAGGGGAACAAGGCAATCAACTCTCGGAGCAACTCACCCGAGCAGAAGAAGACATTGCCCGAAACTACGCCCGTCTTGAAGTACTTGACGGCAACCCGCTAATTCCGCTCGACACCATCCAATACATCAAAGCCAACCTGCGGGGAGCCGAACGTCAAAAACAGATGCTTCTTTCGTCCAAACCATTTAGCGGCAACCTAAACCTCCGCGATTACAACGCTGGAATCAGCCAGGTGGCCATCGCCAATGATCTGCACAACCAGGCTCGCAAGCAAATGAGTTTCGACCTGGAGCGATACAATCAGATCCTGGCCGCCTACAATACCAATCTTCCATCGGTTCAGATCGTCGAAATTGCGGAAACCGCAATGATGAAAAATCGACCGCGCCGGAGCATTATCGTGATCGGATCGGTGGTGGCAGCATTTTTATTCACGCTTTTCGCGGCTTTTTTGGCAGACGCTTATCGAGAAATTGATTGGAAGGAAGTACGGTAGAGCGAAATTCATTTCGCCTTGTTGATAATGACAAAATTCATTTCGCCAATTTTTTAATGTCCCTTTTTTGCGGAGAAATCCGAAGCCTCTACAAAAAAGTGCCTTACCATTAGCAACTGATATATGCTCCGGCTCGCCGTCAAATTGTTACAAGTGCCTAAAAGCCACCCACATGGGAAGCTCGTAGCCGTATTTGTGGCACTGAGTCTTCTGGCAATTTTTGCCGGCCTGGGGTTGGAACTCTATTGGTTGGCCTTGCTTCCAGCGGTTGGAGCTGTGATTTGGCTGGCACTAGTGGATATTCGGAAGGTTTTTTTCCTGATGATAGGCTGCATTCCACTCTCTACGGAGGTGTCGTTGCCGGGCGGATTGGCCACTGATCTGCCCTCCGAACCTTTGATGTGGCTGCTCACGCTGGCGGGCGTAGCCTGGTTTTTCAGAAACTGGCGACAAGTGGATGTGCGTTTTTTCAGGCATCCGGTTACGCTGGCTCTTTTTGCCCATCTGTTTTGGCTGGCTATTTGCGTAGCCAGCTCTCAAAACTTTCTAATTTCATTCAAGTCTTTTTTGGCCAAAAGTTGGTATGTAGTGGTGTTTTACTTTTGGGCCGCGCGCTTTCTGAATACCGAGCGCGATTACAGGGCACTCATGTGGTGGTTTTTTGTGCCCTTGTTTTTTGCCACTATTTATGTGGTGTGGCGAC
This sequence comes from Saprospiraceae bacterium, assembly GCA_046160345.1. GTDB lineage: Bacteria > Bacteroidota > Bacteroidia > Chitinophagales > Saprospiraceae > M3007. Next base: position 27,778 of record JBJXGO010000217.1, on the reverse strand, counting down.
ATGCGGGCTACAATTTCTCCTTTGAGAGCGTCAATGGGTGCCTGGAGCCTTTCTTCCGCAATCACGTTATGTACGCCTGCCTATTGGCCATTTTTCTGCCTTTTGCCTGGTATGGAACCTATTGGTACCAGCGGTTTTCGGGGCTCTGGTGGCTGTTGGTGTTCGGAGTAGTGGTCTTTTTGGTGGGCATCTATTTCGCCTATACCCGGGCTGCGTATGGCGCGCTTGTGCTTGCTGTGGGCGTGTACTGGGTACTCCGCTGGCGCTTGTTGAAAGCATCTTTGGTAGCTGTAGCCCTGTTTTTCGCTATGTTTTTTACCTTCCTCGGCACCCGCGACAACTGGCTTCTATTTGCCCCTGAATATGAAAAAGCCATTTCTCACCAGAGTTTTGACCAGCTTTTGGAAGCTACCACTAAGTTGGAAGACATTTCCACCATGGAGCGCGTATATCGTTGGGTAGCTGCCTCGTACATGATTCAGGAGCGCCCTTTGCTCGGATTCGGGCCTGCCACGTTTTATACCCACTACAAAAGCTACACTGTCAGCAGTTTTCGAACCTATGTTTCAGACAACCCGGAAAAATCAAGTACACACAATTATTTTCTAATGGTGGCGGTGGAACAGGGTTTGCCTGGACTTTTATTTTTTCTGTTTTTTTGTATAATAGTGATGCTAAAAGGCGAGTCGATTTACCACCGCACTCGGGAAACTGGTACGCGCGTTGCACTCTTGTCGGCCATGCTTTGTTTTGTGCTCATCAATATTCTGATGCTGATGAACGATTTTGTAGAAACCGATAAAATAGGCTCGTGGTTTTTTCTGTGTGCAGCGATATTGGTGAATATTGATTTGGGGAACAACAAATCCGACCTGGGAACTGAAGCCTTGCAGCGCCAGCAGCACGATTTTTCAAAACCTGGATAAATGATCAATTCCATGAGCCTACCCGACTTCTCCCTCCGCCGCCCCGTCTTCGCCACCGTGATGAGTATCCTCATCGTGTTTTTTGGTGCAGTTGGTTACACCTTTCTTGGGGTTCGCGAGTACCCAGCCATTGACCCGCCCAATATCACGGTGCGCACCAATTATACTGGCGCAAATGCGGAAGTCGTTGAAAGTCAGGTAACTGAACCGCTGGAACGCGCCATCAACGGTATTGCGGGCATCCGCACTATTTCAAGTGCATCTGCGCTGGGCAACAGCAATATCACGGTAGAATTCGACCTGGGTGTAAGCCTTGAACAAGCAGCCAACGACGTGCGCGACAAGGTGAGCCAGGCCCAGCGCAACCTTCCGCAAGACATTGATGCGCCTCCCGTGGTGACCAAGGCAGACGCCAGCGGCGACCCAATCCTTTTTGTGCCCATACAGAGCAGCTCCCGGAGTATCATGGAACTCTCGGATTATGCAGAAAATGTGATCCGTGAGAAGATACAGACCATCCCGGGGGTATCCGCAGTCAATGTTTTTGGTTCCAAACTTCCGGCAATGCGCCTCTGGATGGACCCAGGCAAAATGACTGCGCACGGGCTAAGTGCCCAGGATGTGCTTGCGGCGCTCACCCGTGAAAACGTAGAACTTCCAGGCGGAAAGATCAGGGGAGACGCAACAGAGTTGACCGTAAAAACCTTTGGCCGCCTGCAAACGGAAGCGGAGTTTAATGACATGATCGTTAAGCAAATTGGTAAAAGTACCATCCGATTTAAAGACATCGGAGAAGCAGTTTTAGGACCTGAAAACGAAGAAACAGGTGCGCGCCGGAACCTTGTTCAGGGTGTGTCGCTGGCAGTGATCCCGCAACCAGGCAGCAATTGGGTAGAAATAACCGATGAGTTTTACAGACGGTACGAGCAGATAAAAAAAGACCTCCCGCCTGATATTGTGATGAGCGTGGGCATCGACAAAAGCCTTTTTGTCCGCCGGGCAATCAGCGAAGTAACCGAAACGCTTTTCATTGCCATCGGCCTCGTGGTGCTCATCATCTACTTGTTTTTCCGCGACTGGATCATTGCGCTCCGGCCACTGATCGATATCCCTGTTTCTCTTATCGGGGCTTTTTTCCTGATGTGGCTTTTTGGTTTCAGTATCAATGTGTTGACCCTGCTGGCCATCGTACTCGCAACGGGTCTTGTGGTGGACGATGGCATTGTCGTAACGGAAAATATTTTCAAAAAGCGAGAGGAGGGCATGGACAAATGGACGGCTGCGCGGGAAGGCACGAAGGAGATCTTCTTTGCGGTTATCAGCACCTCCATAACCCTGGCAGTGGTGTTCATTCCTGTTATTTTCTTGCAGGGCTTTACAGGTCGGCTATTCAGAGAGTTCGGTATTGTAGTGGCTGGCGCAGTCTTGATCTCTGCTTTTGTTTCATTGACCTTGACCCCCGTGTTGAACGTTAAATTGGGGGGCAACATAACGAAACACGGAAAGTTTTATCACGCTACAGAGCCTTTTTTTAGAAGCATGGACCGTATTTATGGCAATACGCTCCGCACTTTTATGGGTTTCAAGTGGGTGAGCCTGGTTATCCTTGCTACTTGTTTTGGGCTTATCTGGTATTTTCAGGGAACCATAAAAAGCGAACTCGCCCCCCTGGAAGACCGCAGTATCATCCGAACCAACCTGACCGCACCAGAAGGTACTGATTACGACAAAATGGAGCGCATTGTCTTTGACCTTTCGCAAAAGGTTATGGACTCGATACCCGAAAAAAGTATGGTTTTTGGTATCACGGCACCTGGTTTTGGCGCAGCAAGCACCAACTCCGGCTTTGTAAGTCTGTTGTTAACTGACCCGCGGACGCGCGAACGCAGCCAAATGGATATCTATGACCAACTCCTGAGCATGACTAAAAAAATGCCCGAAGCGCGGATGTTCCCCAGTCAGGAGGAAACAATTTCAGTCGGTTTTGGACGCGGGTTGCCTGTTCAGTTTGTGATACAGACCCTGGACTTTAAAAAACTGGAAACAGTAGTCCCGAAATTTCTTGAAGAAGCCCGGAAAGACCCCGTTTTTGCCAATGTTGACATAAACCTGAAATTCAACAAACCAGAACTTCAGGTAATAATTGACCGGCCAAAGGCAGCAGAATTGGGTGTAAGTGTACTTGACGTTAGCCAAACCATCCAACTAGCGCTTTCCGGACGAAGATTCGGTTACTTTCTCCAAAATGGCCGACAATACCAGGTAATTGGGCAAGTGGACCGTGTCAATCGCGACGAACCGATCGACCTTACTTCCCTTTACGTCCGCAATGCACAAGGTGAAATGGTCCAACTCGACAATATCGTCCGTTTTGAGGAAACCAGCAACCCGCCCCAACTTTATCATTACAACCGGTACAAATCAGCCACTTTCAGCGCCGCCCCGGCTCCCGGAAAGACGCTTGGAGAAGGCATCGAAGCTATGCAACGCATTGCCGGTGAGCTGCTCGACGAATCTTTCCAAACAGACCTGAGCGGCCCTTCACGCGATTTCCGGGAGAGCAGCGGCAACACATCTTTTGCATTTCTGCTTGCGCTCATCCTCATTTACCTGATACTCGCTGCGCAATTCGAGAGCTTCCGCGACCCGCTTATCATCATGCTCACAGTGCCGCTGGCTATCGCCGGAGCATACCTAAGCCTTTATTTCACGGGCAATACCTTCAATATTTTTTCTCAGATCGGCATGATCATGCTCATAGGACTGGTGACGAAAAACGGGATTTTGATCGTGGAATTTGCCAACCAAAAGCGGGATTCCGGGATGCCAAAACGTCAGGCAGTTTGGGAAGCTGCACAGGCCCGTTTGCGCCCTATCCTTATGACCACGCTGGCCACCGCTTTAGGTGCACTGCCCATTGCGCTTTCCCTCGGTGCAGCCAGTACCAGCCGTATCGGCCTGGGTGTTGTGGTGGTGGGCGGCTTGCTTTTCTCTCTGGTGCTTACGCTTTTTGTGATTCCGGCAATGTATTTGTTTTTGAGCGGGAAACAAAGGAGTGCAGCGCCCTGGACCACAGGGTTTAAAAAAGAAGATTGACGGATAATTGCGACCTTTGCCCCATGTTAAAAATAGGCACCCGCGGCAGCAAACTCGCCCTTTGGCAGGCAGAATTTACCCAGCGAGAACTCACCCGAATCGGGGTGGAGAGCGAATTGGTCATCATCAAAACGCAGGGCGATCTGGTACAGCACCTGGGTTTTGACAAATTGGAGGGCAAAGGATTTTTTACCAAAGAGATCGAAGATGCACTCCTGCGCGGCGAAGTTGACCTCGCGGTGCATTCCATGAAGGATTTGCCAACGAGCCAGCCATCGGGATTGGTCATTACCGCCGTTTCATATCGACACAACCCTTCGGATTTGTTGATTATCAGAAAAGAGGCTTTCTCCAACAATGCACTCTTGAAACTGACGCCCAATGCCCTTGTCGGCACCTCGGCCAATCGGCGCAAAGCGCAACTCAAGGCTTATCGCCCGGATGTACAATTGAAAGATATTCGGGGCAATGTACCCACCCGGCTCGAAAAACTCCGCAACGGTGATTTTGACGCCATCTTTCTTGCTGCAGCAGGTGTAGAACGATTGGGTTTGGACATGTCAGATCTTGAGGTGCTGGAATTGCCCGCCCGCGAGTTCGTGCCCGCGCCCGCGCAAGGCGTACTCGCCTGGCAAACCAACCGCGACGACCTTCCTACCCGCCTCATTTTAAAGCAATTACATCATTCCGAGGTTTCCGCTTGCACCAATGTTGAACGCAAGGTTTTGCAACTCATGGAGGGTGGTTGCCAACTGCCCCTTGGCGTGTACTGCGAACGAGATGGCGTTGGAAATTACCACGCTTTCGCAGCTTGTGAAATCGAAGGGCAATTGCGCCGAACACGACTTTCTTCGAGCACCAGTTTTGGAATGGCGGAGAAATTGGTGGAGGGCTTGAAGGTTGTTTGATAGGGGATGGGCCACGGATGACACAGATTAGACACGGATAGGGCAGATTTAATCCCTTTTTATCCAAAATATCCGTGTCTAATCTGTGTCATCCGTGGCCCATCCCATCCCAAAACTCACATCCCAAATATCTCTGTCAGTTTCGCGCTCAATTGCTCACCACGCAAATTACGGGCGATGATCTTGCCTTGACGGTCAATGAGCAAGGTTTGTGGTATAGAAGTGACGGAATAAAGGGCAGCATGGGAGCTCTGCCATCCTTTGAGGTCGCTGATGTGATGCCAGGGTAAGCCGTCTTGTTTGATGGCGTTGCGCCAGGCATTGATCTCGCGGTCAAGGCTCACGCCAAGGATGTCGAAACCTTTTTCGTGGTATTTATTGTAACTGGCCACCACATTGGGGTTTTCCTTGCGGCAAGGCCCACACCAACTGGCCCAAAAGTCGATCAGCACCACTTTCCCACGCATTTGTTTGAGCGAATATTGGCTACTGTCGGGGGTCATGCCCGCGAGGTCCGGAGCTTCAAAGCCCGTCATGAAAGTGGACGCTTTTCTCAGCTCTGCCTCCATGGCAGGTATTTCGCCCAAATTTTTTGAGGTGTATCGATCTATATATTTTTTGGCTGTTGCCGGATATTGCGGGCTATTGCTGCCTTTGAGCGAAGCTACTATGCCTCCTAAAGCCATACGGTAGGTAGTACTGGCCGAAGGTATTTTTAGCAATTGATTCTCAGCCATTTGGATAGCCGCTTCATGGGTCGTTCCCAGTTGCAACTGCATGGCAATGAAGGCATAAAAAGCGTCATAAACATCCGGGATCTGGTCAAAAGCCTTGTCGCTCAAATCCGCCCAGCGAAAATATTCTTTGCCATAAAACTCGGCTTCGGTTCCACCTTGCCCGGCATAATCGGGCGTGATTTGCAGGCTGGCCATGCGCCAAAGCAGTGGATTGGCCGTTTTGAGGGAATCAAGAAATCGCATTTTGCGCTGGCCAAGTTGTGCCACCCGTTCTTCTATGCTTCGACGGGCCGTGCCTGTAGATTGGTTGAACTGTGCACGTACCTGAGTACTTTCGTTTGAAAACATCATAAGTTGACCCTGCAGGCTTTCCAAAGCCTTGTTGGCAGCTGAGTTAACGGTGCGGGCTTTGTTCATGAACTGGGTATTTCCCCACAGGGTAACCTGCTTTTCTTCGCCCAATATAACCTTGGCAGTGGACTGCTCATTCGCGCCAACACTGTAGAAACGTGCGGCTCCCGCAGGTGCACTTAGCACATAGGCACTGTCAACTCCGCTTTTGGCAGCCCGTGCCACGATGCGTTTGGCAAGCCCGAGGTTTTCGTACAGGTAAATGCTGTCAGCACTTCCATTGGTGCCATAAAGACGACAGCTGAGCAAGACATTGTTTCCGCTTTTGGCAGGTGATTGGGCCGGTTTGGCGGCGGTGTTTTTTTGGAAGGCCCATAAAGATACGGGCATCAGCAAGGCGATGAACAGCAGTTTTTTCATGTTTGGTGAAATCCTTTTTGTCAAAAATGGCTGCAAAAGTAGAACAATGGAAAGAGGGATTTGCGAAACGAAAAGTTAATTTGTACGATTCATCTGATATAGCCAGTAGCGCCCTTGTCAAAACGCAAAGTAAAAACCTTTAAAAGTGTCCAGTTTTTTGTGGATTAATGGATATGTACTTTGTATTAAGATTAGACTCGTATCAACTACCTAAGACACACTCTAGTCAAGCGAAAGAACAACTTCTGCTTTTTAACACAAAACTGCTTTATTATGAATATCATATCCCATCTTTTCTTACTCCAAAGGATTGACCACCTCGTTCGTACACGCGCAACGGGCCCTCCCGTTCAACTCGCAGGCCGCCTGGGTACCAGTGAGCGGAATTTGTACCGATTGATCGGTGAACTTCGCGACCAAGGCTTTCCTATAGCTTATGACAAACTGGCTGACACCTATTATTATTCTGAGCCCGTGAAAATTGAATTCTCCATACTGATAGGCCAGGAAATACTGCTGGCCATAGCAAGTGGTGAAAAAAAATCACGTTTTTAGGCTCACTGCCAGATTACGGCAGCAAGCGACTTGACTTTTGCTCCGGTTCTTGACCTTTTGTAGTTCGCGCGAGTAAAAGGTTGAGTAGTATTTCGGAATATTCTTTTCTGAAATCTAACCAGAAACCTTTTAACAATTTAAGATTTTTTTGATTATGAAAAGAAAGTTTTCTTATTTCCTTCCACTGGCAATTGTGGCGCTTTCTGCCGCCGCATTTTTCGTGCTCCAGTCCAGTTCCAAAAAAAACCTCCATCCGGGAACCGACATCACCAAGCCGATCTCCTGGCAATGTGATGGAACAAACTTTACTGGTGAAAGGGCCATAACCTTGGTAATAGACGTCGAAGACCCTTCCCCTGTTTTCAGTACTTATGAAGCCTGTTCCGGCCCTTATGCCGCTCCATACAGTTCAATATTTGATAGCTGGAAAGGAGCTGAAGCGCAAGCTGCCAACAACCCCTATCATAAGTTTTATGTAACGTTTACGGTAACCGGGGTATGTGCTGATGGTGATCCTTATGAAAAGGTATATGCCTTAGATATGCCGCCATCACCCCTACCGAATGACCTGGAGGCACAGGGTTACTCTAACGTGAACGGTCAAAATCGCCGCTACATACTGAAAAACGTAACGGCAAGGGTTAATGATAAAAGTATCATTCCTATGGTTTCTGTCAGGGTTACTGTAAAAGAGCCAAGGCGAAACTTTGTGGAAGCGAATGACTGTACTGACTGCCCCTTTGACCACAACATTGAAAACAATCACTTTCGTACACTTTTTACCGCTTTCAGAGAAGATTTTGATCTGTGTACGGTTGATATTTGTGATCCAGCAGCATCCAATTATATCCTTTTCCGAACATCGGATTTTTTGGTAGATGCTATCAACTGCGGGGAATAAACCTGCCTATTTTCCAACATTAAATTCATCACTAAAAAGTTCAAAATCATGAAAAATATTGCATTCTTGACCATGTTGCTGCTCGTCCTTGGTTTTTGGAGCTGCAAGCTGGACGAGTCCACAGAGCTTCAAAGCGCTGCTCGGGAGGCCAGCAAATTCCCAGACTTCCTTGAATTGAATGACTTGGGTCGCCAAAAATGGGACGGTTTTATCGCTATCCGAAACCAAAAAGGGTTTGGTGACATTAAGAACTCCGCCTATAGCGCATCCTTCCACCTTCAAGACCAGGCATTGAGTGAAGCATCCTTAGGACAATTGTTTATCGGTTCGCATGAATTCACCAAAGTAGGGCCTACCGCATCTGATTTTTCCATTTCGGGCAATCAGTTGCACGAACTATTTGGCAAAGAAAGCACCATCTCTTTTGGCGCGCCGGGCACAGACAGGGATGAGGAAGAGGGTTCTTTATATGTTCCTGACCCCATCGTTGTTACCTCGCCCAGCCATTCTATGTCGGGCCCAAATAATCTTTCCGGGAACGTCTCATTGAGTTGGAATGTTGACCCTGAAAACACCTTGGGTGTGTTCGTTATTATAGAATTCAACCCTTGGGATATAGACAACAACACAACCTTTGGACAAACAATTAGCGCTGGTGTAAAAAGAGCTTTTGTCACCGAGGACGATGGATCGCACACCTTCAGTCTGAGCGATATGGGAGGTATTCCTTCAAACGCAAAAATCCGCATTTCTTTGGTTCGGGGTAATTTTACCAATCTTGACGCTGCATATGCGAACGGGGAAGATTTGAGCCTGGTTGCGTACTGCTACACAATGGCTTCTGCAAAATTCACTAAAATATAGACCTCCGAAATTTATGTAGCCCTATCAGGAACGATGATTCCGCTAATGTGTCATCGTTCCTGTTTGTTTTCTAAAAGGGTTCCTTTTGCAGCCTATCATTCGTTCATTTCGAAAAGTATTCCCATGCCTACATCTAAGATATATGCATTCTTTGATACAAAAAAAATGACATATCGCAATTTGTTGCTAACGTTATTGGCATCCGTAGCCCTTGCTTTGCCCTGGTATTTTGAACAAAGCACTGTCATTGTATTCTTTTCACTCCTTCCCTTTTTATTTGTAGCACAACAACTGTCATCACGTTGGGCATTGTGGCGATATACCTTTCTTTTTATTTTTCTTTGGTTACTGCTGATTTCTTCCTGGCTACCTTTTTCTGGTTTTGATCCTGTACATTATATATCCCTGAATTTGTTTATGGCCCTTATTCATGCCACCATACTTTGGTTGGGAATTATAATTGCGCGATCAAACAATGTTACTTCTTATATCAAGGATATTTTGTTTATTGGCGCTTGGCTGGCATTTGAATATATTCAAAAGAGCTGGGTCTTTTCAGATTCTATAACGATTTTGGGCGCAAGCCTAGCTTCAATACCTGAAATGATTCAATGGTACGAATTTACTGGTGTGCTGGGCGGGTCGGCATGGATATTATTAATCAATTGTTTAGCGTTTCGATTGTTACAAAATTATCAAAAAAGAAAATTAGTGACGCTTGCAGGCATCATAATATCTCCAGTAATTGTTTCTCTTTCATTATTTGCCTTTTATTCTCATTTATCGCTTCCTGACTTATCCGTCGCAGCCATTAATCCAAAAGTGTATAGCAATACAAGCGACCTTGATAAGGTGGCCACCAAAATCACACAAAAAAACCTTGAGATAACTAAAGAACTGTTGAATAACTGCCCTGATATTATATTATGGCAAGAAGGATCTATCGGCGGCAACCATTTTGAGAATGCGCTAAATGAAAATGATGAATCCTTGCGGGAGATAAAGCACCTCGCTTCGATTTGCAACAATACTGAAATTTTAGCCGGGCTTAAAATATACAATAAGTTGACAGGCCAGGCAAAAGACCGGCGACTAAAAAGAAATGCCTATAATTGTGTATTATTTATTGATAATGATGAAAACACAGAAAATTACCCCTTTAAGATAAAGCAAAAACTGGTGCCTTTTGGCGAATATTTCCCTTATAAAAACCTTTTGATGAACTCTATTCCTGCCGTTATCCAATGGATCCCTGAATTGGAAAAAAGGATGTTCTACAATTATTCTAGCGATCCTGACAAAGGCAGCATTATTTTTAACAAAGGTCAGCATAAGCTTGGCACACTGATCTGCTACGAAGCTTTGTTTGCAGAGTGCACAGAACAACTCGTAAAGAACGGAGCTGAAACGATTTTTGTATTATCTGACGAAAGCCTTTACCCAAACAGGGTCGGAGCTTTCCAACTTGGTTCGCAAATTACTCTCCGGGCCATAGAAGCCAGAAGGTTTATAGTAAAATCCTGTAATTATGGTTCGGTCAGGTTTACGCACCTGAACGGAAAGATGACAGCATCCCAAGATTTTGATCAGGAAGGTGGTATTTACAATAAGGTCGGGCTATATGACAAGATAACATTTTATATGACACACAGAAATGCCGTTGACCTTTCATATTTGTTTTTAGGGCTACTCGGATTGATCTTATGCTTCACAAGCCGTTTCAAGCAATTCTGACCATTTGTATGAAACACAGCAGTTTCTCCCTTACATGGGCTTTATGGGGCATTTTTTTCTTTTTTCACGCCCCCTCGTCTTCCTGTCAGGAGGCGCTGCGCGACAGCGTTTACTCAAAGGTGTTGCATAAGGTATATTTTTCGCTGAACGGAGGCGCCGGTCAAATTAGCCCCGTGGTCAGTGACCGGGTACTTGTGCCTGATGTTGTCTGGAAAGAGCGGATGGCCTATGACCCTTACCATTCAAAGGAAAAAAAGCAAACCGACGAGCCCTTCCAACATGCCGCTTTTTGGGGAAAGATTGAAGCTTCTGCTCATATTTTTCGCCAAAACAAACTAAGTATTGGCATCATTGCTGAGCATCGGGGCGAATCCTTTGGCATATACAGCCTTGAACATCTTGTGGCTCTGCCAGTCATAAAAATTGAAATTAACGATTCGCTTAAAATCGGCAAAAGGAAGATTGCGGTAAAAGGCCAAACTGGCTTTTTGGAAAAAGTCTTCTTAGATCAGGGGTTAATGTTCTACAACATTGACGCTCAAGGTAGTTTGCTCCGTTTTGAAGGAAAAAAATACGCCCTTGAATATGATATTTTGGGCGACCTATTTGCAGGCATAGGCTTGGGGATCAACGATGTTATACAGTTTCGGGTAAAGCGTTTTTTTGGAGGGCAATCGTCAAGGCGTCATACCCTGTCACTAACCTTGTCTAAATTTACTCGGGTTGACAATTTCGCTTCTTTTGAAAACCCGATTTTACCATCCCTATCTTATGGGTATAAGAAAGGCCGTATGGATATCGGAGGGCAAATAACATTGCGAACCGGAAATCCATTGCAACCCATTCCTGGGCATTTAAAAATCGAACCAAAGGAGCGTTTGGGTTTAAAAATCGGGGTTGCTTACTCGACAAAGGCAAAAAACTTTTCGTTTAAAGGCGCTTTGGACTGCCGGTATTATGGCCGGTTTTTCAATGCGGACAATTATTCCCCCAACAGGACATACCGAGATTACAGTCAGCCTGCTCATGGAAATTTCAAGGGTCAGCACCTGTACCCCCTCAAGAATTATTTCTACGATTTCAGTCAATGGGCTGTTTTTACTGAATATGGTATCCGGGAGCTGGGTGCTGCCACCCTGGTTGCTAAGGCGGATATCAGGGTATGGAAGTGGCTTTGGTATTCCAATTATCTGGATTTCAATGTATTGGCTGTGGAAAGAGCAATTCCATTTTTGTACCCGTTTTATTGTACTGGGTTTTCCATTAAGTTGAACGACGACGCTTGTATCAACCTGTTTGCCACAAACAAAACTATGAACCTGGACGTACATTACAACACTTTCTACCTGACAGAAAAACCGTATGGCGGACTGGTTTTCAAATACCGAATAAAAGAATAGACAGTATGAATAGGGCAAAAATCGTCGAACTGTCTGTTTACCACCCTGCGCAGGTGGTCACCAACGCGGAGATAGAAAACCGTGTAAATACGCGTGAACCAATGTTGCCCGAAGGCAGCTTACATCGGCTTTTTGGCATCCGAGAACGGCGGTTTGCGGAGAAGGATGAACAGGTATCGGACATTGCGGTAAAGGCTGCGAAACCGATCATTGAGAAATATGGTGCGCAACACATAGACTTCTTGATTTTTGCGGCCGCTTGCGCCGATCTGATCGAACCAGCCACTAGTAATATAGTGCAATCTAAATTAAAACTCCGCTGTCCCTGTATTGACGTGAAAAACGCCTGCAACAGTTTTACTTCCGCCCTCATGGTTGCCAACAGTCTTATCGTGTCAGGAACCTACCAGAACATATTGGTGGTGAACGGCGAAAAACTGAGCGATGCTATCCGCTTCAACATAAAGGATGAGGCGCAATTGCGACGTGGGCTTGCAGCTTTCAGCTTGGGCGACGCGGGCGCAGCTGCGCTGTTATCTGGGTCGGACGATGAAAGCGGTATTTGTTATCAGAAATTTATGACTCGTGGCGACCATTGGGAGCTATGCACCATCAAGGGAGGAGGCTCCATGTATCCCCGCGATTTGGACAAGTATTATTTTGAAGGTCAGACAGTTGCCTTGAAAGATGTGCTCACACAGGAAGCTTCGCGCTTTTTCCAGGAGTGCCTCGATGAAGCAGGTTGGGCTTTAGATGAGATTCAGCACCTTTTTACGCATCAGGTGTCCACAGAATCCACCCGTTGGATATCAAAAAAAACGGGCGTTCCTCTTACAAAAATTGAAGAAGCATTTCCTCTTTTTGGCAACACGGCTGCTGCATCAATCCCCTTGTCCATACATCAGCGCATGCAAAAAGGAATGCTAAAAAAAGGCGATAAAATAGCATTGTTAGGCCTTGCAGCCGGGGTCAGCGTTTCCGTTCAACTCCTTATTTGGTAAATGCACTATGCAATTGGTACAAGCATTACGAGAGAGAGCACCCAACACTCCAGCCATTGTTGAAAAAGGCAGCGTGATAAGCGTTGGGCAGTTGCTTTCAAGCAGCGAACAACTGGCTTATGGATTGGTAAATCAAGGAATGAGCGCAAACGACACCGTAGTGATGGCTGCATTCCCAGATGCGGCATTTCTGCAATTATTTTATGCGAGTATGATGGTCGGAGTAAAACTGGCCGTAATTGACCCTGAAATGGGTCGGAATAACTATCAGGCGAAACTGCAACAGTTGGCTCCGAAATGGGCTTTTGTAGATAGCAGATTGTTGTTGCTAAATGAAAACACCTTGTTACGATGGATTTATTTCCTCTGGACAAAAAAAGGCATGTATTTCCCACGTAATTCAGGGGCAAAAATCATCGCAACCGGTCCGAGGCTACCTCTTTTCAGCAAACACGCATATTTGAAAAACCTTGCTGGCCCTGCCATCCCTTTGAAAAAATTGCCAGAAAGCTCCGAGTTCTTAATTACTTATACGTCTGGCACGACTGAAACACCGAAGGGGGTGGTGCACAGCATAGGAGCCATTACAGAAAGCGTTCAACAGATTGCACAAATGCTCAAAGGTGGGACAGAACTACGGTTGGCTACCCATTTGCCTTACTTTGCCCTGATCGGGTTGAATGCAGGTGTGACAGCTTATTTATGGCGCTATAAAAGCAGTGCAACGGAAAAACTAAAGTTTATCGAAAAAAACAAGATCACTACTTTGTTTTCACCCCCATGTGACTATCTTCCTCTTCTTGAAATATGTGAGCGGGAGAAGCGGAAATTGCCCGTCTGTTTGCAACACTTGGTTTTTGGTTCCGCCCCAGTGCATCGTTCTTTCTTGGAGCGGATAATCGCTGTTTTGCCGGATCACGTTAGGCTGAGTTGTTTATATGGAATGACTGAAAACCTCGTTGTAGCCCAAATAGATGGAAGAGAAAAGGCGAAATTACCCACGGACGGGGGCGATATTTTAGGTCGCCCAGTACTGGGGGTAAAAATCAAATTCGGTGCGGACAAGGAATTATTCGTGGAATCGCCGCAGACCTTCGTGCGCTACCTCCATTTGCAAGATCGCGGGGAATGGCACCCTTCAGGTGACCTTTGCCACCTGGACGAAGAAGGTCGGATTGTACTCACCGGAAGAAAAAAAGACATGATTATCCGCCGGAATTTTAATTTATATCCGGGACTCTACGAATCCACTATCAACCGTATTCCAGGGGTGACCGAATGCGCTTTTGTTGGGGCTTATGATTACAAAAAACTGGATGAGGTTGTAGCGCTTTTTGTTGAATGCAAGGCACCGCTGACGGAAGCTTATCTGAGAAAGCAACTGGAGCAAGGTGAGCATTCAATTGACAAAGAAGCTATGCCCGACCTCCTTTTTATACAAAACCTTCCAAGAGCAGGCCGACAAAATAAAGTGGATAAAAATCAACTTCGGGTTCGTCTCATCGCTTCGCTAAAATGATACCACTCAAATGCTTCATTTCTGGTAGTACTGGGTTTGTCGGCGCGCATCTTGTCCGGCATTTTGCCCTTCGGGGCGCATCAGTTGACACAATAGGGCGAGGTGGGGCGCCGCCCGGCTTACAAAAGTTCGCCCGATATTGCGCGGCTGATATCCGCACCGATATCCCAGTGCAGGATTGCGCTATTGCTGTTCATGCAGCAGGGTTGGCCAGCGATAATATGACCTTAAAAGCCTTGCGAGCGGCCAATGTGATGGGCACCCAAAAAATATTCATGGCTACACAGTCGGCAAATATTTTTATTTACATATCTTCCTCATCTGTTTATGATTACAGAAGCACGTGCCATACAGAAGAAGATCCTGTAGATATGGCTTTGCTTTCGCCATACGGTCGTTCCAAACGGGAGGCTGAGAATTGGCTGTTATCTCAAGACTGGCGGGAGCGCACTTTGGTAATATTGCGCCCCAGGGCAATTTACGGTACTGGTGACCGGATGCTTTTGCCAAGGCTTCTCCGGCTGACAAGAGATAACAAGATTTACATGCCAGGTGAAGCACAGCCGAACAGTTCCCTAACGCATATTAACAACCTATGCGAGGCCGTACAAGGCAGCCTTTTACTCCCTTCGGGCGTCCATGTATTCAATGTGGCAGATGCTTTTCCTTATGATCTGAGATCTGCCATCGCTGCGTTGTTGTCGGAGGTGCTGGATAAAAAAATGTGTCTCCATTCCATCCCCTTAAAGCCATTGCAATGGATTGCACGGTGGAATGACCAGCTTCATCTGGGACTGCCCATTACTAATATGGCTTTAAATTCTCTGATAAAAGACAGTGTTTTAAATATACATAAAATATCTCTTAAACTAAATTTCACGCCCCTTTTCTCTTTTGAGACCGCCCTTTCTGAAATAGGGAACTGGGCCAGGGAGGTTGGCCTGAGTAGGCTGCGGGAAGGGCATCCGGGATTGCCGTGGATGGGTTATTAAGGATTATCTGCGTAGTGCGCGCTTGGCATTGTCTAATTTGTTCATTTTGAGTAAATTAGACAATTATTTTTTGACTGAAAACAACGGCGCGTTCCTGTTGTCCACTTTTCATAACAGCAAGTAGGGTCGGCTATTCTCAACATTGCCTTTTCATTGTGTAAGCCGACCACTCCTGGGCAGATGTACGCCATTGCCTTCAAGGTACCAAAGGGACCTTTGCGATTGCAGATTTGCCGCGCATTTGGGAGATTTGAGAATAATCTCGAAAAAGTGTCCATTTTTTTCATGTTATAGTTGGTACACTTTTGCTTATTCAAACGAAAACACTTTAAGGTTATCCGTTTAGTCAAACATCAAACACACCCTAATGCATTTTAGTTTTCCCTTCTATCAGCAGCGTGATGTCATGGATTGTGGGCCCAGCTGCCTTATGATGATTACTGCGGCGCATGGCCGGCAATACCCCCTAACTTACTTACGTGAGCGTAGCTACTTGAGCCGCGATGGCGTATCCGCCCAGGGCATCGTGGAGGCCGCTGAAGCCGTTGGATTTCGAACTATGACCGTAAAAGTGCCCTTTGATACTGGTGAGGATACCGCTTGTCTGTTGAATGCTCCACTTCCTTGCATTGCACATTGGAACCAACGGCATTTTGTGGTCATCTACAAAGTCAATCGTCATCACATCTGGATAGCCGACCCTGCAGCTGGGAAGTTCAAGCTGGCACTAAAAGATTTCGAAAAATCCTGGCTGAGCGATACGGATCAAGGGATATTGATTCTACTGGAGCCCACTCCAGAGTTTTACCAGCGAGATAGCGTCCAATCTGAAAAAAAAGCAAAACTGGGCATACTATTGGATTATGTGCTGCCCCACCGGCGTTTGATTTCCCAGTTGCTTATCGGCATGGCACTGGGCAGTCTGCTGATGTTAATTTTTCCCTTGTTGACGCAGAGTATCGTAGATGTTGGCGTTGACAATCGCAACATTGGTTTTATCTATTTGGTGTTAATGGCCCAATTGATGTTGTTTTTCAGCCAGATTGTGGTGCAGTTTCTGCAAAGCCGGATTTTATTGTTCATTGGCACGCGTATCAATGTTTCCATGGTCAGCGACTTTTTAGCAAAACTCATGCGTTTGCCCATCGGTTTTTTCGATACCAAAATGACGGGCGACCTCATGCAACGCATAGGTGATCAAGGGCGAATCGAGAATTTTTTGACCCAGTCTGCGCTTCCTGTAATGTTTTCAGCCTTCAACTTTGTGGTGTTCAGTGGCATACTCTTGCTGTACAACGTCACGATTTTTGGTGTTTTTGCTTTGGTAGCAGTCCTTTATACCACCTGGATCGCATTTTTTTTGCGTCGTCGTAAAGAATTGGATTATACACGCTTTCGGCAGGCTGGTGAAAACAACAACACTTTGATCGAACTGATACAAGGGATGCAGGAGATCAAATTGCAAGGTTCGGAGCGAAAGCGCCGCTGGATATGGGCAGGCATACAAGCGCAACTTTTTCGCACCAATCTCCGCTCGCTCAATCTGGCACAGTGGCAGGATGCAGGAGCGGGTTTTCTCAACCAAAGCAAAAATATAATCATTACATTTTTGGCGGCAAAATCTGTTATTGACGGCCAAATGACGCTTGGAATGATGCTAGCCACTCAGTACATGGTGGGGCAATTGGATGCTCCTTTACAACAGTTTATAACGTTTATTCGCTCTGCGCAAGATGCTAAAATAAGCTTGGAGCGTATGAATGAAATACATGATGTTGAGGATGAAGGAGCATCCACTTTAAGCGCTGTATCACGCAGCATTTCCTCCCCGATCAGAGAAAGTCGGGAGTGCGCTGATATCCAGATGAGCAACCTTTCCTTCCGTTATAATGCATTATTCGACGATGTCCTAAAAGATATCAATCTCTGCATTCCTCAAGGCAGGATCACAGCCATTGTGGGTACCAGCGGTAGCGGCAAAACCACCTTATTAAAGCTTCTCCTGGGTTTTTACCAGCCCACCAAAGGGAATATCACCATTGGCAACACACCGCTGGCCTCCATAAACCCCACTGAGTGGCGCACAAGCTGCGGCGCCGTAATGCAGGATGGATTTATTTTTTCAGACACTATAGCGAACAATATTGCGGAGTGCGACGAACATATCGATGCCGCCAAACTGTTGCATGCTGTTGAAATAGGCAATATTCGTTCTTATATAGATGAACTTCCGCTCCGGTACAATACCAAAATTGGAACGCAAGGCAACGGTATTAGCCAGGGGCAGCGCCAACGAATACTGATTGCCCGGGCGGTGTACAAAAACCCGGATTATTTATTCTTTGACGAAGCAACCAACTCGCTCGATGCCAACAACGAACGAGCAATTGTAGAAAATCTGCAATCGTTTTACCGGGCTAATGCATCGTTGGGGGAATGTCAAAATGGGGGTGCAAAAACCGTTGTCATCGTAGCCCACCGCCTTAGCACAGTACGCCACGCAGACCAGATTGTGGTGTTAGAAAAAGGAAGGATTGTAGAACAAGGTTCGCACAATGAATTGGTAGCCCAAAAAGGCGCCTACTTTGATTTAGTAAAAAATCAACTTGAGCTTGGTGCTTGATTTTAATCCATCCTGGCACTCCACAAGCCTGTCATCCGTGTGTTGAGTGTCTGTAGAGTGCAAGAATAATTCATGTCCATTAACACATAACTACTTTACCATGAACACCTTATCCGAACTTTTCCTGCTACAAAGGATTGACCACCTAGTTCGTACACGCGCTACAGGTTCTCCGTTACAACTCGCAGATCGCCTGAATATTAGCGAGCGCAAATTGTATCGCCTTCTCGGCGAGCTACGCGACCAAGGTTTCCCAATTGTTTACGATAAACTTGAGGGCACCTATTATTATTCCGAACCTGTGAAAATTGAGTTTTCTATTCTAGTAGGCCAAGAAAACCTATTGAGGATCCGGGGTGGCGAAAAAAAATTGGATGTTTTTTCGGGACTGCCAGATTTTGGCAGTGAAGGAATGGACTTTTGTCGCACTTCGTGACCTTTTGCAGTTCGCATGTGCATGACGAATCGCCTTGTTGAAAACTATGTTTTTTAGGCGCTAATCAGGAAGCTGCGAGTTAAAATCATGCCATGTTCACTCCGAGTTTCAACTCCATAATTTCTGAAAGCGGTTTGACCTGAATTTTACCGTTTTACAAAAAAACAGGACGCGTTAGCCGAAAAGCGTAAGAAGAGTAGGCATATTCATCTATTCATTTTTCAAATTTATGAAAAAGAAGTTTTTTTTCAATGAGGATGATCGAACAAATCATTTCTTCGAGGCTGTTGAAAAACTCACGAAACAAGATTTGCTCAAACTGACAGGTGGGACATACTTAAAAGCAAGTGACCCGCCTTTTTTGAAAGCCGAACCGCCTTATGCGGAAAGCACCTATGTTCGAGGGTAGTCATCGGGGAGTGGGCAATGCTCACTCCCATAAAATTTATTAACTATGCATACAACTAATATAGTGCTAAAGGTTGCGAGCAGATGCAATTTAAATTGCACCTATTGCTACATGTATAACATGGGGGACAGCTCATACATTAAACAGCCCAAGGTAATGAGCCGGGAAACAAAATTACATTTCCTGAATCGCTTGAAAAAACATTTCTTAAAGCACAATCTTAAAGAATTTACAATAATTTTTCATGGAGGCGAGCCAATGTTGGCAGGAAAACAATTTTTCATAGATTTTGTGCGGGATACATTGGCAACTTTACCGAATGACACAAGCATTGGCTTTGCAATGCAGACGAATGGCGTGTTATTGGATAATGACTGGTGTAAACTTTTTAAAGACCTAAAAATTCAAATTGGTATAAGTATTGATGGCACTCCAAAGGCAACGGACGAATTTAGAATATATCATAATGGGAAAGGTTCTTACAATGATATAGTCAAAGGTATCGAAAATGTTGGAAAAGTATTTGGAAAAGAACGGCTCGGGTTAATCTCTGTGATAAATACGAAGGAATCTGCTGTAGAGGTATATAGACACTTGAGTACATTCGAGCCATATTCTATAAGTTTTCTATTCCCGGACACTAATTTTGCTCATTCTACATCCGATCAAGTACCTAAAGTAGGAGATTGGTTAATTGAAGTATTTAATGAATGGTACAACGATAAGTCCAAAAACAAACCTATTGTAAAACCTCTTTCACAGCTTGTACTTTTGTTACTTGGCAATCGATATAGTGGAAACGAATTATTTGGAAGGCTCATCAATGATTCTATCGTTGTAGAAACAGATGGGAGTATCGAGACAGTTGACACGATGCGAATCTGCGGCGAAGGTTTCACCAGAAATCAATTGAATGTCTTGAATAATGATTTTGATGATATTTATCAAACGGAAATTGCACAAATTTATCACGATGGGCACAAAAAAGTTTGTAAAATTTGTGAGGAGTGCCCAATTTTAGATATTTGTGGAGGAGGTTATGTTGTCACAAGGTTTTCTAATAAATCTGGGTTTGACAATCCTTCAATTTACTGTAATGAAATAATAAAGCTTGTCGCTCACGTTCAAAATCGAATATTTTCAGATATTCCAGATCACATAGTTAAAAGTACAAATATTCAGAAGATGGATTACATGGAGATCCAGGAATACGTTGACACGCTGAAATTAAAATACAATGAAATATAGTTTTTGTTTAACAATATTTTTTCTCATTAAGAGCCAATTTGGCTGGGCACAACCTACTGAGGAAAGTTTGTTGTATAAAATTAACTTTGAAAAGCACACTATAAAAGGACATCCGGATATTGAATTTATTCTTTCAAAGGATACAACGGTTAGAAAAAAACCATTGATATTATTCATTCAAGGATCAGGATCAGTTCCTTTAGTTCTATATGATTCCATTGGTGTAACAAATGGCTTCCCATTTAAAGTTGACGCGTTCAAAAACACATGTAATTTTGTTGTTATTTCAAAACCTGGCGTCCCATTAACCTGCCCTTTTGAATTAGGGTATAAAGGGTATAAAAACCCTGATGGAAAATTTTCGGACACATTTATTCAAAATGACCATTTAGATTATTATGTTAAAAGTGCTGAATCTGTTTTAGAATATTTACAATACAAACCTTTCGTTCATGCCGATTCTATTTTTGTAATAGGACACTCCCAAGGATATCGGGTTGCAGCAAAATTGGCTTCTACTTCCCTACTAGTGAAAAAAGTGGTCTGCATGTCTGCAAACCCGATGAACAGATATTGCGAATACATATCAGAAAGAAGGTTTTATGCCAATTGTGGTTTGAAAGATCATAAGATTGTTCAGCAATCTATTGATTCTATAACTTCTGAATTCGTTGATTTGTCTAAAAGCAAATTATTATTTGATACCATAACAGAAGTCCCTCCACAATTTAGAAATTCAATTTCATTTAACTTTGATTTGCCCTATACTCACTTGCTTACCACCAACGCGCCAATATTAATTGTTTATGGCACCAGGGATATTGGCGCTCAATTAAATGACCTTCTTCCAATAATATTTAGTGCTTCTGGAAAATCGAATATCTTGTTAAAGGCTTTTCCTGATTTAGACCATAATTTTTTTAAAAACATATATGACACACATGGAACCATAATTAAAAAGGAATTTTATTGGGATTTTGTATTTAATGAAGTTTTAATGTGGCTCTTGAACAAATAAGTGGCGAGGCTAATGCGAAGCACTGGTTCCAAAAGATGCGTTTTCAGCCCGGCTAGTATTTTTCAGACACACTCTCTAAACAAGGATTTTACCTTCTTGACTTTGTCAAGCGAATCGAAGATACAAAATGGAACGCTATTATGTCTCAATTCAATTACCAGACGCAACCTGATCTCCATCTAAACGACCGCGAACAAATCCAGTACCTGCTGGGCAACCCGCCTTCCTGGATGATGCGCTATGGCCTTGCTGTAATGTCAGGCTTTTTTATGGTGCTGCTGGCCTTGAGTTATTTCATCCGTTACCCCGATATCGTTGAAGCGAAGGTTGTTTTAGTCACCGACAATCCACCCATCCGTATTCTGGCAAAAAGCAGCGGGCGTCTCTCAGAATTATTTGTTACGGATCAGCAGCAGGCCAATACAGGCCAAGTGATTGCTGTGATAGAAAATACAGCTGCCTGGAAAGATGTGCTTGATCTGGAAACCTGGCTTTCTACAATCTATTCAAATTCGAGCTATTCAAATTCGAGCGCCTTACCCTCAGATCTTCAATTGGGCGCACTACAAAGTACTTACTCAACTTTTAGTCAACATTGGAAAGATTATCAGTATTTCTCTGAGCACAACGGCGTGGCAGAAAAAATCTCTTTTTTGCAAAAGCAAATCGAGCAAATCAAGGCATTGAATGCCAATATAATAAATCAAAAAGCGATATTGAGCGAAGAATTTATATTAGCGGGCAAGGATATAATTCGCCAACGGCGATTGCACAGCGAAAAAATGATCGCCGATTCAGAAATAGAAAAGGCGGAGGCTCGCTATCTACAGCAAAAACGGCAAGTTGAAAGCACGGAGGCATCAACTTTACAGAATCAAATGCAAATCCTGCAAATTGAAAGCCAAATAAACGAGCTCCAACAATCAAAAGGAGACAACTCAGTCGGCAAAGCTCTCACATTAAATGAGGACCTGCGCCGTTTGCAAAGTGCCATTGAGGACTGGAAACAAAACTATCTGGTTATTGCGCCCATTACTGGCAAGGTATCTTTTTCAAAAATATGGAGCGTACGGCAACCCATCGGTGCAGGCGAGGAAATAATAGCGATTGTTCCAGATGCACTTCCCGATAAAACCAATTCAAGCATTATTGGCAAAGTCACCATTCCTGTCGCCAATGCAGGCAAAGTTCAAATTGGTATGCGGGCTATCATCCGATTGGCTGGGCTTCCTGCGCATGAATATGGAGCCTTGGAGGCAGAAGTAGCACATATAGCCATTTTGCCACAAAAAGAAGAATACCTGCTTGATGTAAAATTAACCGACCCGCACTTTACCACTACGTATCAGAAAAAGCTCGAATTCCGTCAGGAAATGTCGGGTAAAGTGCGTATCATTACCGAAGAAAAGCGTGTGGTTGAAAGGATATTTGACCGATTGAATGATATATTGAAAAACAAGTAGTTACTAAATCCGATCGTGGTGCCGAATCCTGCCAACTAGAAGCGAATGAGGTGGTTCTGATCCATAAAGTGCTATTTATTCGGATAAACATACTGTTTCACGTCCTCCTCCGTCACCGTTTGTTCACATAAGATAAACAAGCGCTCAATGACATTGGCCAATTCACGGATATTGCCCGTCCAGTTGTAGTCCTGCAAGGCGGTTATCGCCGCAGGCGCAAAAGATTTGAGCGGATGACCATAATCGTCTGCAATACGGCGGTTGAAGTGCTCAATGAGAAGCGGGATGTCTTCCCGGCGTTCGTTGAGCGAAGGCACCTGCACCACTATGACAGCGATGCGGTGGTACAAGTCTTCGCGGAAGAGACCTGCGGCTATTTGGGCGCGAAGGTCTTTGTTCGTTGCCGCCAGTACGCGCACATCTACTTTTATTTCTTTGCTGTCGCCCACGCGGGTGATTCGGCTTTCCTGCAATGCCCGCAGCACTTTGGCTTGTGCGTCGAGGCTCATATCGCCTATTTCATCGAGGAAAAGGGTACCCCCATTGGCGGATTCAAATTTGCCGGGACGGTCTGCGATGGCGCCTGTAAAAGAGCCTTTTTTGTGTCCAAACAGTTCGCTTTCAATCAATTCTGCGGGAATGGCTGCACAGTTGACCTCGACAATGGGCCCGTCGGCGCGGTTGCTTTTTTCGTGGATCCAGCGTGCCACGAGTTCTTTGCCCGTTCCGTTTTGTCCGGTAATGAGCACACGGCTTTCCGTCGGCGCTACTTTTTCAAGCATTTTTTTGATGGCCAGAATGGGGCCACTGTCGCCGATCATGTTCACGCCCTTGCTGCTTTTCACCTGTTTACGGAGCACTTGGGTGGTGTTCACCAGTTCGCTGCGGTCGAGCGCATTTCGAACGGTGATGAGCATCCGGTTGAGGTCGGGCGGCTTAGAAATAAAGTCGAACGCACCTTTTTTTACGGCTTCCACCGCTGTATCAATGGTACCGTGGCCGCTTACCATGATGACAGGGGTCTCAGGAGAGAGTATTTGCAAGCGCTCAAGCGCCTCGATGCCGTCCATACGCGGCATTTTAATATCGGTAATTACGACATCGTATTTTTCTTTCTGAACCTTTGCGATACACTCCAGGCCATCTGAAGCCTCATCCACCTCATAACCTTCGAATTCAAGAATGTCTCTGAGCGTGCGGCGGATTGGCACTTCGTCGTCAACGATTAAAATCTTTGCCATAATTGATCAATGTGGTCCCTGCCAACGCTTTGGCTTTGACAGGTAAAAATGTGATTAGTGAAACGCCCGCCTATGCCCTCGCATGCCGAGACTTTGGCGTGCAGGATGGCTTGGGCGGGTAAAGGCACAAAGAAACTCTATTTGGTGGCTCACTTGGCCTTATAACCGGTTATTTTTCTTTGTTATTATGACATTGAGGTACAGGGGTGCTTTACCTTTGTTTGGCCGCCGCCTGTTTTTTACGACTCTTTTAAACTGCTAATTTTTTCAGAACGGGCTCTTTTACATTTGCAAAATTAACCACTTAAGTTTTTATAAATCAAGAAATTATGAACAAAAAAGCCCACCTTTTCCTGCTGATGTTCTTAGCGCTAGTTTTGAACTTGAATGCACAATTTAACCTCGTTCGCGAGTCTGAAAGCATGATGTCATTTGGTAGCCGACCTGGTTTTCGTATGGAATTCGCCGGTACTGATGCGAGCACCGTTGAAGCTACCTGGAAAAAATTTGCCAAGGATAATTTCAACGCAAAACTCAAAAAAAGAAAAGGAGAATGGGCTGCAACCAAACTCCGGGCATCTTTCATGGGCGATGATGAATTTGCGCTATACTCCACCATTGAAAAAAATGACGAAGATGCAATACTCACGGTTTGGGTAGATGCAGGCGCCTATTTTCTCAATCGACGCGACAACCGAAACCGCACTGAAGAAATGGTGCGTTCGCTTCGACAATGCTACTTTGATGTTCGTCGAGCCTCTATTGGAAAAGAATTGAAGGAACAAGAAAATCAATTGAAGGCCCTTGAAGACAAGCAGAAAAAAATGGACAAAGAAAATGAAAGCATGCGGCGCAGCATCGAGAGTTGGGAATCCAAAATCCAAAAGGCCAAGCAGGATATCATGAACAACGAACAAATGCAAGAGGCTAACCTCGTGGACCAGGAAAATCAACGCCGCTTGATCGAGGAAACAATTGAGCGATTAAATAATGTGGAAAGCGAGGGAGGAAATTGAGGTCAATGCGATTAATGTGGCCAATGTGAGCCATCAAACACATGCATCACATTGGCCACATTAATCGCACTTATTCGTCTTCGTCCATTGGCGGGAGGCTACCATTGCTCAGCATACCGAGGGCGGTCATTGCACGTTCGCTGGCGAGTTGTTCGGCGCTTTTTTTGTTGAAGTCATCGGCCGTGCCGACTTTCTTTCCATCAACAAAAACGGCCACTTTGAATTTGTCGCGTTTTTCACTCTTGTACTTGGCCACTACCTTGTATTCTATCAGTCGGCCATTTTTCTGACACCATTCCAGCAATTGGCTCTTGTAATTGTCGTCAAAGCCTTCTAACTCATGGATATCCAGGTACTTACGGAGAATTCGGCGGACAACGAATATTTTGGTGCCATCATAACCCTGCTCGATGTAAACTGCGCCAACCAGTGCTTCAAGCGCATTGCCAAGCATGGACTTGGATAGGCGGGTCTGGTTGTAATTTGCCAAAAAAAGGTCCAGCCCCATTCGGTCCGCAATTTCGTCAAGCGAGTTACGCTTCACAATTTTAGAGCGCATCTTTGTCAAAAAACCCTCGTCAGAATTGGGATATTTTTTGAACAAATATTCCCCGACAATAGTGCTCAACACGGCATCCCCAAGAAACTCGAGCCGCTCGTTGTTGGCAATCGCATAGTCCTTTGATGCAAAAGAACTTTTGTGGAAAAACGCCAGTTTGAATAATTGCAAGCGGACCGGAGTGAACCCGATCAAGTGTCTTAAGCGACGGGCCAATTCCCGGTCAGGATGAAAGTAATAGTTGTAAAATCTTCGTATAAATCGCACAGAGTCAATGTTTTAGAGAAGCAAACACGACCAATCCAACTTCCCGAAAGTTTCGAACTTTCGGGAAGTTGGAAACTTTCGGGAAGTTCGACGAATCTAGTCGATTGGCTTCCTTCTCTTTTATTAAGTTTTCAAATTTGTTTAAAGATAATGGATGCATTGTGCCCTCCAAAGCCAAAAGTATTGCTGAGCACTGCTTTTACCTTGCGTTGTTGCGCTTTGTTAAAGGTTAGGTTGAATGCCGGGTCAATTTCAGGGTCATCGGTAAAATGGTTGATGGTAGGTGGCACAAAATCGTGTTGCATAGCCAAAACGCCTGCTATGGCCTCCACCGCGCCTGCCGCGCCGAGCAAATGCCCGGTCATGCCTTTGGTAGCCGAAACATTGATTTTGCCCACATGACTGCCAAAAACCTTGCTGATCGCTTTTAATTCTGCCACGTCGCCCAAGGGGGTAGAGGTGCCGTGGGTATTGATGTAGTCGATATCGGCTGCGGTCATTCCGGCGTCTTGCATTACCAGATGCAGTACATTGATCACGCCAATGCCGTCCGGGTGTGGTGCAGAGATATGATAAGCATCGTTGGTCATGGCGCCGCCTGCATATTCGGCATAAATCCGGGCTCCGCGCCGTTTTGCGTGTTCGTATTCTTCCAAAATAAGTGCTCCGCCACCCTCACCCAGCACAAAGCCGTCACGGTCTTTGTCGTAAGGCCGCGAAGCCGTGGCAGGGTCGTCGTTACGTTCGCTCATGGCTTTCATATTCGTAAAGCCACCTACAGCGGTTGCTGCAATGGTTGCTTCAGAGCCACCGGTGACCATTATATCCGCCTTGCCAAGCCGGATGTAATCAGCGGCATTGATGATGGCGTGACTCGAAGACGCACAGGCCGATACGGTGGCATAATTGATGCCCATGAAACCATACTGGATGGAAATCATGCCCGCGCCCATGTTCGTAATCATTTTGGGAATCAAGAACGGGTTGTGCCGGGGAACGCCGTTGCCCCTGGCAAAATCCTCGATTTCTTTTTCCAGGGTATGCAAGCCACCAATGCCGGAGGCCCAAATCACGCCGGTACGCTGTTTATCAATAGATTCGAGATCAAGACCGGAATCTTTGATGGCTTCGTCTGCTGTGACGAGCGCAAACTGAGTAAAGCGATCAACTCGCCGAACTTCTTTGCGGTCCATAAAATCTTCAGGCACAAAACCTTTCACCTCGCAGGCAAATTGGGTTTTGAACTGACTGGCATCAAACTGAGTGATAGGGCCAGCGCCGCTTAGGCCGCGTTGCAGTCCTTCCAAAAATGCTGGCACATTGTTGCCTATGGGGGTAATGGCGCCTATGCCAGTAACGACGACTCGTTTCATAGAAATATTTGAGTTTGAATAGCAGGCTTTGGCAAGTTTGGGAAGGCAAATGTAGGAAACAGTTTGAATCCAGTTTGTATGTTAGGCTATCAAGTGCACCAAGCCTTCTAAAAACGAGAGCCGGGACGCGATTTGGCTCGCGCCCCGGCTCTTGGGTTTGGAGATCGGCAAGGCTATTCAGTTATTATCATGTCAAATTTTCCGTGCTCAAATACCACACGCTCAGGGTAATTTATTGCCTCATAACGGTTTTTAAAAACCAGCCTATCGAAATTGCCAACAATCCTTTTTGAAACAAGGTCAACAAAAGTCACTTCAAATACACCCGTTGTGTATTCATCATCGTGATAATAGTCTGCTCCAAAAACATCTCCGTCATCAGCTCCCCATGAATAATGTGCACCTACAAATCCGTCAAATCCTGCAGAGATAGGATAGTTTCTTTTTATAGAGTATTTGCCAATTTGGAGGGGTATCTCACTCAAGGTCAAATATTCCCTAAGAAACCCTTCCTTTGAATAGGTAAAGCAAATAAAGCCAAGATGGGTGCTGTCTAATACTCCAAAGTGTGCGGTTTGGCCATACCGTGCCTCTGCTGTTGACTGCCAAAAATCTCCATCACGATATGCCTCCAGATAGCCAGTATCCATCGGGCCAGGGAAGGTTTTTTCAAGCTTAGCAGTTTGTTTATCCTTGTTACAAGCGGAGAAAGCCAATGCAA
>JBJXGO010000216.1:0-5100 GCA_046160345.1 Saprospiraceae bacterium | reverse complement strand
TGCTTCCTTAATGTTGAAAAAGCCTGTGATTTGACTTTGAATACCTCTGCGCTTGCAGTACTTGATGGTTTGTCAATTTATCCAAATCCTGCCGCAACATCTTTCAGCATAGAAGGCAAAGGCAAATCATTTAGCCGCATCCAAATATTCGATTCCATGGGCAGGCGTTTGCGACAATTTGAATTGAATAAACCTGTGAACGAGTTCGTTGTGTCAAGCAAGGACCTTCCGCCAGGTGCATATTTCATCCAAGTGGAAAACCGTATTTTACCTTTGCTTATTCAGCGATAAGTACTATTTATGTAGAAAATCCAACTCCCTGATAACCCTGATGTTTCAAAATCCGGGTTATCAGGGACGGGTTGGTGGAAAAATGAAAAGTACCTTTGTCCTATAAAGTTCGTCTATAGCCCCGAACTATATTTTCAAATCGTACTTTACAAGGATGCAAAAGACAAACATAGCCTTCCTGTTCCTGCTTGTAGCTGCTTCACTCGCGGCGCAACCATCTTACACCACCAAACAATACGGCTGGCGCATAGAAAAAGACCTTGAATATGGTATTGCTACCAATTATGCGGGTATTCCCACATCGCTTACGCTTGACCTTTACAAACCCCTGGGCGACAACAATCCAAACCGCCCGCTCATGGTGCTCGTGCATGGCGGCGCCTGGATCGGCGGATGCAAAGAAACCGAGGCTTGGCTTGCTCAGGAACTTGCGCAAAGGGGATATGTAGTAGCCTCAGTCAACTATCGAAAGGGTTGGCATAAGGCAGCCTTTGTGGCCAATCCTGGCCCAAATGCCACGGACTACCCCTCTAATTGTTTATATGCGGCTGATTCTATGGAACTTATTCGCGCTATTTACCGCGGACAACAGGACGTAAAAGGCGCCATCCGTTGGCTCAAAGCCCGGGCCTCGCAGGATTCAAGCTGTAATCAAAAAGTGATGGTGGGTGGTACAAGCGCGGGCGCATTCCTGTCGTTGGCCGTCGGACTGCTTGATCGTTCTGAAGAAAAACCGGGCTCCTGTTTTGCGCTTCCAGACGCCCCGACCCCTGCAGCCAATGTGAGCAACTGTTACGACCAAAACTGTGCGGTCCAGATCATTGACCCGACCGGCGCCGCTTTACAACGCTCCGACCTGGGCCCTGTGAATGGTACGCTGAATCTCAATGGCTATGACAATGACGTGATCGGTGTGGCGAGTTTTTTTGGTGGAGTACCGTACGACGCACTTCCCAAGAATTGGTTGCAAGGCCCAGACACGCCCGCGCTTTACCTATACCATCAGACCTGCGACGGGGTTGTGCCTTTCGGGTATGATCAGCCCATGATTACGCTCTCGGCTTACTGTAATCTGGGTTTTACCCCCTGGCATATCAATTACATGCACACCTTTGGCAATGGGTCTATTGCGGCAGCCTTAACGGTTATGCCCGACCCACCGCCATTTACGACCGATTTTTTAAACTGTGCTCCATTCAATCCTGCCCTGGCTTTGTTTGAGTGTATTCGATACGGCGACAATGGGTCCTACCATTATCCGCACAACCCGATGGAACGGGCACAAAAAGTAGCGGATTTTTTCAGTCCGGTTATAGCAGGGATGAATTGTTTCTCGGTAGATGCCCATGAACCGAATACAGCTTTGCAGGCCTTCTTAACACCTAATCCATTCGATCAGCGATTGTCGGTATTCCTGGTGGATGCGCCAGTATCCGAAGCCATTATCCTAATCACGGATGGTACGGGGAAGATCATGTGGTCGGTTACCCGGATGCTAATGAAGGGAGAGAATATACTTTTTGAGCAGAATCCTTTGCCAGCAGGGTTCTACGTACTGCAAATCAGGTCGAAAGCGGCTGTGGGGGTGTGGAAAATAGCAAAGGAGTAAAAGCTTAGCTGTGGCCGTTGGTTGGAGCACCATTCCCAGGGCTTAATAGATTTGTCGGTTCCGGGGCAAAAGGCGGTTTTGATAACATAGGCCTTGTTCAAAACCTTATCCTTGTGGGTAAATTATTAAACCCTCGTTGCTATGTACAAGATTCTCCCGCTACTTTCAGCTCTTTTGCTTTTAGTTCAAAAGATTGATGCACAAATAGATACGGTACCGCCAGAATTGGTGTGTAAAAATTTCCCCTGGATTCAATTAAGTGATTTTTGCTTTGGTAATGTAAATGTTCAGGAACTGGTTGATACAGTATACGATGATAGTCAATATTATGAATTGGCCTTCCGAAAGGTATGTACTGGCGATGGTTTCCCTTCTACTAAGGAGCTCACATTTCTTGAGAGCGAATCTCTCTCCAAGGTAGAACTTTGGGCAAGAGATAGTGCAGGAAACACCTCAACCTGTGAGATGCGCTTGTATTTCCATGACAGCGGGTTCTGTGATTTCGGCTCATCTCTCGATTTTTTTACTTCAGATGGCGATGGAATTGATAGTGTGGTTACGCATGTAATGGGAGAAAACTGCCTTCATGACTCCATAGATTACCAGATCGCAATGACCGGAATAATATTCAGCAGCGGATGGTATTCATGGATGCCGGGTAGTTGGATATCTTATGGAGGTTTTGCGCCTGTTACCGGGTACAACTATGATATTCTTCCTTCCAGAAACAACGATCCTCTGAATGGGGTGACCACCTATGATTTGGTACTGATTTCCAAACATATCCTGGGTCTTGAACCATTTGATTCGCCGCTCAAAATGATCGCCGCAGATGTGAACATGGACGGCAAAGTAACGACTTATGATATTTTTATTGCCCGCAAGCTTATCCTGGGCATAATTACTGAGTTGCCGCATGCAAAGTCTTGGCGTTTTATACCCCATGATTATATCTTTCCCGTTCCTCAAAACCCTTTTGAACCTTCCATTCCAGACCGAATAACTGTGCCCAGATCAACTGAATTTCCTTATGGTTCCTATAAATTTTCAGGCATTAAAATCGGCGATGTAGATTTTTCTGCTGACCCGAATTAACAAAAATGCTCCGTTCGGTTATACAGAAAGGAGAAAGACTTGAGAGAACCATTTATCTGCTGCATTTGTATTGCTTAAGAAAAGCAATATATGCCTATATTTTCGTTATTAAACAATGATTAATTAGGTCCTGATAGTTATAATCTCCTGAAAACCAATTTCCTTTGCACCATGAATCCGCAAGATGCACTGATACATTTGCAACAAGAGGCTACCATACGCCCATTGTTATTGCAGATAGAAATGCCGGACTTTACACCCTCGGGTCGAATTTATTACGATTTAATGGAATCAATTGTATCTCAACAATTGAGTGTAAAGGTAGCGGACGTCATTTTTAAACGCTTCCTTTCTTTATTTCCTGACAACTATCCGCATCCGGATATTGTTGTAGCTATGGAATTAGAAAAATTGCGGAGTGTGGGACTATCCGGCCAAAAAGCAGGATACCTTCAAAACGTAGCACAATTTGCCATAGAAAATGATCTTGAAATAATCGATTGGGCTAAAATGAGCGATGAAGAAATCGTGTCATTCTTAACCCAGATAAAAGGTGTGGGAACATGGACCGTGCAAATGTTATTGATGTTTACGCTTGCGCGCCCTGATGTATTTCCGGTGGATGATCTTGGAATACAACAAGGGATGCAACGATTGTTTAAAATTGAAGCGCCAAACTCCCGTTTATTGAAAATACGCATGACCGAACTCGCCGAACCCTGGCGACCCTGGAGAACGGTTGCCTGCCGTTACCTTTGGCGCTGGAAAGACAGTTGAAAATACAAACACAGAATTTTGATAACTCAGCAGCATAAAATAATTGCAATTATTATGAAGGAAATTTCAGACCGTCGTTATCCCATTGGAAAATTTGAATACGGCAAAAGCTACTCAATCGATGAAACGCGAAAGCATATCAAAAGCATTGCGCGATTGCCAAAACTGCTCAAAAAGGCACTTAAAAAACTTCGCGATGGAGCCCTTGACAAGCCTTACCGATCAGGAGGCTGGACCGCCCGTCAAGTGATACACCATATGGCCGACAGCCACATGAACGCATATGTTCGCTTCAAACTAGCGGCAACAGAAGACACACCGATTATTAAACCCTATGTAGAGGGCAGTTGGGCCGAAACAGAAGATGCAAAACATGGTTCTGCCAGAAGTTCGTTAAAAATTTTGACCGCGCTTCATGACCGATGGGTTGGGTTTATAATATCGCTGAATGAGGACGATCTTGATCGCGGCTTTTATCACCCTGTAAACAAGCGGACACTTTCGCTTCGCGAAGCCATAGCGCTTTATGCCTGGCACGGCAAACACCATCTTGCCCATATCAAAATTGTTGTCGATGGCAATTTTGAAAAGACAGAAGGCAATAAAGATTCCGCAAGCAAAACAAAAGAACCCCAGAGCAAAAAAGTTGCAGAAAAAACGACCCCTGAAAAAGCGGCAGCTCCAAAAAAACGAGTGATGAGCGAGGCGCACAAGGCTAAAATTCGTGCTGCGCAACAAGCACGCCGCGCTGCCGAAAAAGTTGCAAAACCGGAATCTGCTGTTGCTGGAGTCGCAAAGCGGGGCCGCAAACCGCTTCAGCCGCAAATTCAAAAAGCACAGGCCCAACCCACTATCAAAGCAGGGGCTGCTTCAGTAAAAACCAGGCGCCCACGTCGAAGCAGCGCAGAGGTTGCGGCAGAAAAGGCAGCAAAAGCCGCTATGCCCAAACTTTCCCGAAGTGAAATTCTGGCCAATGCCAGGGCTGTAGCAGCAGCCAAACGCGCCGCCGCTGGCAAATCAGGTTCAAAAAATGCGCCAGCAGCAGGCAAGGCCAAACGAGGCCGCCCGGGCAAAGCAGCCGCTGCAGCCGCACCAAAGGCTTCGGCTACCGGCAAAGCCAAACCTGGCCGCCCGGCAAAAGCAGCCGTTGCAGCCGCACCAAAGGTTTCGGCTACCGGCAAAGCCAAACCTGGCCGTCCGGCAAAAGCAGCCGCTGCAGCCGCACCAAAGGCTTCGGCTACCGGCAAAGCCAAACCTGGCCGCCCGGCAAAAGCAGCCGTTGCAGCCGCACCAAAGGTTTCGGCTACCGGCAAAGCCAAACCTGGCCG
>JBJXGO010000215.1:0-30001 GCA_046160345.1 Saprospiraceae bacterium | reverse complement strand
GGGTTTTTGGCTCTGGATGGGCTTGGCTTTGTGTTGACAAAGACAAAAATCTGTTCATTTGCGCAACACCCAACCAGGATAACCCGCTGATGCTCAATGTTTCCAAACAGATTGGAACGCCTATCCTCGGCCTTGATGTTTGGGAACACGCCTATTATCTCAAGTACCAGAATAAACGGCCTGACTATATCGCTGCTTTTCTAAACATAATTAACTGGAAAGTAGTATCGGATCGGTATGAGATGGCAATGTGACCCATATAGTTGGCTTAGACTTGATTGAATTGTTTGTTATTTTTGAATTGTTTCAAAACCTGTTTGAAGCGACCACGTTCAAATCGGCTCAATGGCCCTAATGTCCCTGCGTCCCACGATTTGCACGCCAAATCCCCCAACCGATCAGGCAAATAAAGCCTATTATGCCAACCGATAAAGCCAGATAACTGGTTCGGTCCTTGAATACTGCAAGGAAAACGATGCCTACCATAATTATAGTGGGCACTTCGTTCAGTGCGCGAAAATAAAGGTGCGAATGCCGTGACTTTCCTGCTTCAAAAGCCTTTATTTGGCTCTGAAGGGCAGCGGTGTACCAGCTGAGCAAGAATAAAAAACCAAGTTTTACCTGCATCCAGCTTTGATGAAACCAAACCGGTTGAATCATCAGCATCATAACTCCAAAGGACCAGGTGATAACTACCGCCGGACGTAAAATGATTTTGTACGCCTTCCATTCCATGCTCAGGTATTGAAGGGCCAAAATTTCTTTTTCCGGGGATGGTTTTTCATTGGCCATGGCATGATAGACCATGATGCGAACAAGGTAAAAAAGTCCTGCCATCCAGGATGCCATGCCGATAATATGCAGGGCTTTGGCTATGCTATACCAGGTTGCGGTATTCATGTCACACGTTTTTGATTGAATGGGGCTATTTTATTCTTTTTAAGCCAACTTCTTTCACTGGTTGCAATACCAATGGAGCCTCTTCCATTTCTACTGAGTCTGAATCAAGGCCAAACCAGTTTTTAGGTGATGAAACCCAGCCTTTTACGGTTAGATAGGTGGAAAGAATTAGTTGTTCAGCCCAGGGAAGCTCGTTTTCGTTGGACAAGAATTCCTGAATGATCACAAACCGAAAATCGCCGGTCGGGTACTTACTGTTGGTTGAATGATATCGGGAATAAATTGTAAGTTCTTCATTCTCAACAAGTTCTTGCACCACCTTGTGCATAAATACATTCATGCGCTGCTGAACCCGGAAGCCAAGCCGGAAGTTTACTTTATACACATCATCCGAGGCAAAAGTGTTCACCTCGTATTCCATGGTGAAGGGCTCATCGGTGGTTTCTATATGCACAAACCAATACACATCGGCACGTTTTGGTTGTGTTTGAAGGATAGAATACAGGACTTTCTCCTCTACTTTTTGGGGATTTTTGGTACCGCTCAGAAATACAAGGTTAGTGGCGTATTTTGGCACATCCACGTCGTTGCTAAGTTTGATCAGCTGATCGAGATAATCCTTGATCTTGTTTTCGTCTGAATAACGCTTGCGGATCCTTCGCGCGGTTATCCACAAGTACATTACGCCAAAAAGCAGGGACGCTATAATAACCGTAACATAACCACCATCTGTAAATTTGATCGTGTTGGCAATGAAAAAGCAGCCTTCCCATGCCAGATAAAACAATAAAAACACCCAGATCCAGGTTGATTTGATGCGTTGGAGAATCATCCAATTCGACAACAAAATAGTGCTGCATATCATAGTACAGACGACCGAAAGCCCATACGCAGCTTCCATTTCCGAACTATGTTTGAAAAACAGCACTACCGCTATACAGCCCAGCCAAAGGAAGGTGTTGACGCCAGGGATATAGATCTGGCCCTTCATGTTGCTTGGAAATTTTACAGTCATCTTGGGCAGGAAGCCAAGCCGTATTGCTTCTGATGCCAATGTAAATGAACCAGAAATCATGCTCTGACTGGCAATCACCGCTGCACAGGTAGCGATTATGATGCCTGGCCACAAGAACCAATGTGGCATAATTCCATAAAATGGATTTTCCTCCAAAGCAAGCCCCTGGTGTTCCAAAAGCCATGCCGCCTGGCCAAAATAATTGAGCAACAGACAAATTTTCACAAAAATCCAGCTCACACGAATATTGTCACGGCCACAATGCCCAAGGTCAGCATAAAGAGCCTCTGCTCCCGTTGTGCAAAGAAAAACTGCACCCATCACGATAAGCATATTCGGACTATGCGCAATAAGCTCAAGGCCGTACACAGGGTTGATCGCCTTAAAGACGGAAGGCATGTCGATAATTTGACCCAAGCCTAGTACTGCCAACATACTAAACCATAAAAACATCATTGGGCCAAAACCCTTGCCAACGATAGCAGTTCCAAAGCGCTGGATATAAAAAAGGGCTGAGATAATGGCAATTGTGATGCCAATGGTCGGGATAGAGGGGTACTTGATGGCCAGGCCTTCAACCGCTGAAGAAACAGAAATTGGTGGAGTGATCATTCCTTCAGCCAACATTGCAGCGCCACCCACCAACGCTGGAAACAAGAGCCAGCGTCGCCGACGATGCACCAATGAGTAAAGAGAAAAGATGCCCCCTTCTCCCTTGTTGTCGGCACGCAGCACCAACAGAACATACTTTAAGGTAGTTTGGATGGTCAGCGTCCAAAAAACCAACGAAACCCCTCCAAGTACGGTTCGCGGGTCAATAATTTCGCCCTCGCCCACGATGGCCTTCATTACATATAGCGGGGAGGTGCCTATGTCGCCAAAAATGATTCCCAGGGTGATAAGTAGCCCGGCCTTGCTGAGCGTATGATGTCCGTGGTGCGCCTGTATGCTCATGTATTTGTGGTGCGATAAAAACTTCGGGCAAACCTACGGCAATGGTTTGGACCTTTGAAGGTTTTCATCTTCAAACAGCAAAAAACTGGTGAAAACAACGAGAATTCATCCCAAAGCGAAAGGCGTTTATCCAAAGGTCCTTTCCACTGTCCAGTATAAGGCTACTAAAGCGATAAGTGCCGAGGCTGGTACCACCACACGGGCCCTGTACCAGGTTTCTTTGGAGAACCAGTACCCTAAAAGAAAATAGGCGCCCAAAATGACAGCCAACTGACCCAGTTCCACCCCAATATTGAAGCTTAGAAGTGCCGAAACAAATGAGGACGCAGGCAAGCCCAGTTCCGAAAGCGCCCCTGCAAAGCCCATTCCATGTATCAGACCAAAAAGGAAAACTACCCCCAGGCGGCTAGGCTTCAACTCACCTACAAGGATGTTTTCTACGGCTACAAAAAAGATAGACAAGGCAATAATAGGCTCAACTACCGCTGGCAGAGGTTGTATATATCCAAACATCGCCAGCCCAAGGGTGATGGAATGGGCTACTGTGAAAGTAGTGGCCTGCCAAATAATGGTGCGCAACCGGTTGCTCAGGAAAAATATGCTCAGCACAAACAAAATATGATCCAGGCCCAATGGAACAATATGCTCAAATCCAAGTTTCAGGTACGTCCAGCCAACATCAGTTTGCGATAGGCTGGCAAGCTCGTAGTTTATCGTATGGGCCTGGCATTCAATGGCTGTTAAGAGAAAAAGCGCGATTAAGGGAAGGAATTTTTTCATAAAACAAATGTAAAAGTGCCGAGACTGAATTAATTGATTACAGAAGGTAGACAGAGTTTGTAGGTGTTTTTTCACGCAGATGTTACGCAGATTGACCCGCAGATGTTACACAGAATTTATCTGTGTAACATCTGTTGATTAAATGAAACTCAATGCATATAGGGCTTCAAAGCCTTCGCCTTGGCCACCATAATTTCGCCTTCTGCCGTCTGACCTAATGCCAATTTCAACTCTCCTGCCAAAAGCAGGCGTTCGGGTTTTTGGGAATTGGTCTTCAATGCGATCTCTACGAGCGGAGCCGCATCTTGTATTTTACCCATTTTGAATAATACCCGGGCAAGGGTTTCAGCCGCATCAATATTCTTTGGCCTCCGTTGCTGTTCGGCTTGAGCATGTTGAAACGCTTTTTCTAACTGATTGGTTATCAAGTACAATTGCGCCAACTCCATATCAGAGTAATGCCCATTACTTTTGTCTTTTGCCGCAGAAATATTGTCGCTCAAAAGTGCGGCGATAGTGATGCGTGCGCATTCATCAGCCTTATCAACCTGCCCGTTCAAACGGTATAGATCAATAAGTTCCTCAAAAAAAGATGCGTCCGCCATGACCGTTTTTGCCTTTTCATAATATTCAATAGCCTTAGGGTAATCCTTGTTGAAACGAGCAATTTTCCCCAAACCGGCCAACGCAAATGGATAATTGGGGCGTTCGGTTAGTGCCGTCTGATATTGCTCTGCGGCCATGTCAAGCGCATTGGAGTCTTCATAAAGATGTGCTAACACCATACGCGCCCAGCTTTTGTCTTCTGCACCAGGATACCCTGCAGAAACTGCCATTTTGATGGCCTCAATGGCGCCCGGAATGTCGCCATGTATTTCGCGGAGATACGAAATCCTAGAATACGAGCGTATGTCGGGGCGGGTGCTCACCATTTTATCAGCTGCAGCAACTGCCTCCTCGTAATTGCCCAATTCTACATTGGCATCACAAAGCAAACCATATACGAATGAATAGTGTGGGTTCAGCAGCTGAGCTTTTTCTGCCAATTCCTTGGCCTCAGCGAAACGGTGCTGCGAAAGGAATGTCATCGCTTTCAGGCAAATCGCTTCCAGATGGGCAGGATCTTGTTTCAACACCAAATCTACCATATCAAGGGCTGCTTTGTTGTAATAGGAAAAATTTCCCGTTACGCGACCTTCCTGCATAAATGTTTTGGCCAGTTGGAGCAAGGCTTTTTTGTCTTCGGGTTTGGCCTCCAGTTCTTGTAACAATTTTTCATAATTTGCTTTAACTGAGGCCCAATCCGGGTCCTGAGCAAGGACTCCGGAACGATCATTGAGTTCAGGAAAAGTGGGTTTGTTTTTGCCGTTGAAGAAAATAAAGGCGGCAAATACGAGGCTGAACACGGTCAGCAATACATAAAGCGTACGGCGAGTGGTTGGTTTCATTGTATTGAATTTTTTATTTGGGGACATATACGAGCAGAATCAGGATTTGGTTTTTGTCATTAGAGGTCATTGGTCATTGAGTCATTCAATGACCAATGACCTCTAATGACAAAATTTCTGTCGCCCATTGTCTCTTTGCAAAAGAGTTTGGGAAACTACAAAAGGAAATCAGACATTTGCAGGACAAATCAACTATCTGCTCTTTCAATGAGATTG
The DNA here is from genome assembly GCA_046160345.1 of Saprospiraceae bacterium. Classification (GTDB taxonomy): domain Bacteria; phylum Bacteroidota; class Bacteroidia; order Chitinophagales; family Saprospiraceae; genus M3007. Next base: position 24,688 of record JBJXGO010000215.1, on the reverse strand, counting down.
AAAAATTACTCCCTCCTTGCCATAGTTACGCTCAATGCGGTAGCTGCCTTTGCCCAACAGCCAACTCACACAGAATGGTGCGGCACGAAAGGAATCACGCCTTGGTTCGATTATTACCGTCAAAATCGCGAAGCGATCGCTGCTGAACGCGGTGATACAGACACCGCCTGGCTTTATGTGCCTGTTACGGTTCAAATTACTGGAACCGACTCTGGAGCCGGTTATTATCCATTGGAGCAAGCAATCCAATCGGTTTGCCAAATGAACGAGCATTTTGCGCCTACACGCATCCGCTATTACCTTGAGCCTGGCGACCCCGTTCGTTACCTCAACAGCACTTATTGGCATACCCACGAGTGGGACGGTGGCGCCGACCTTATCGAAAGCAACCGAATTCCCAACCGCCTAAACACTTTTATTGTAGCTGACCCTGCCGGAAACTGCGGCTACTCTTGGTTGGATGCGATTGTGATGGCCAAAAATTGCTCCGGGCTTGGTAACCGGACCTGGGCACATGAGGCAGGCCACCACCTTTCTTTGCCGCACCCCTTTGTTGGTTGGGAAGGTTTTACCTGGAATTATGGTGATCCTGCGCCTTACGAAATCGACAACCACCTGGTGGAGAATGCTGATTCTTCCAACAGTTATGTTTCTGGCGACTATTTTCGGGACACGCGCGCCGATTATCTTAACTATCGGTGGTCTTGCAACTCCAGTTCTCAAAGCTATGTGGTGCAGCATGACCCCAACGGTGTGCCTTTCCGTTCAGATGGTACCCTCATAATGGGCTACTCTTCTGATCAATGTGGCGCAATCTTTACTGCAGAACAAGTGGAAGCTATGCGCTCAAACCTTCAGGACGAACATGCTGAATATCTGCAGGTTACAGAGCCAGGCGCTGAAATCGACGACAACGCAGTGGTTCAGCTGGCTATGCCTATCGACTCTCAGGCAGTCCAATTCAACGACATCACGCTCCACTGGAACCCTGTGCCAAATGCTACGTTTTACACGGTAGAAATTTTCCTTTTTAGCAACCTTTCGCCACGTCTTTACTACCAAACGGTTTATAACACGACCTCTGTAACCGTGACAAAGGGTATTCCTAACAATCGGACACTTTACTGGCGTGTACGTGCCTACAGCGAGTGGGACCTGTGTCAACCATCTGGCATTCAGGAACTTGGTATTTTTAAAACCAAAAACTTTTCAGCTACCAACGACCTGGAATCAGTGCTGTTTGCCGAACTTTCTCCCAATCCAGTGGCAGCCGGCTCTCCAGCCAAACTTCAGTTGACCTCTGATGAAAACATGGAAGCAGCACTCACGATAACGGATGCTTCTGGAAGGCAATGCCAACGCCAATCCATCAATTTGTCCTTTGGAGAAAACCTTCTGGAAATTCCTACTGATGATCTCCAGGCCGGGTTTTATATCCTCAGCCTTCAAAACGAAAAAGGAATGATCTTAAAGCGATTTGCTGTAACGCATTGATGTAGGGCGAAATTCATTTCGCCCTACCCTCCCACATAATTGTGCGGTGTAAGCCCCTTCAAGGATTCCTTTACTTCTTCCGAGACATCCAGTGTATCAATGAATTCGTGCAAATGTTCCCGAGTAAGCAGGTGTTTGCCTCGTGTTAGGGCTTTTAAAGCTTCGTAGGGTTGCGGATAACCTTCCCGGCGCAAAATAACCTGAATGCCTTCGGCTATAACCATCCAGTTGTCTTCAAGGTCATCATAAAGTTGGCCTTCGTTGAGCATCAATTTCCCCAGCCCTTTTTGGATGGATTTCAGGGCGATGACAGTGTGGCCCATCGGCACGCCGATATTGCGCAGTACCGTTGAATCGGTCAAATCGCGCTGAAGTCTGCTGATAGGCAGTTTTTCGGCAAGATGTTGCCAAAGGGCATTTGCAAGGCCTAAATTGCCCTCTGCATTTTCGAAATCAATGGGGTTTACTTTGTGCGGCATAGCGGAAGAGCCGACCTCTCCCTCCACCGTCCTTTGCCGAAAATATTCCATCGAAATGTAGGTCCACACGTCGCGACAAAAGCCGATCAATATGGTGTTGATACGGGCAATTGCCTGACATTGAGCAGCAAAACAATCATAATGTTCTATCTGGGTGGTATGTTTCGAGCGTTCCAGACCAAGGAATTCCTGCACAAAATCGTCGCCGAATCGCTGCCAGTCGTAGTCTGGATAAGCGGCGTAGTGTGCATTGAAATTACCCGTCGCTCCGCCGAATTTTGCACGGTGCGGGATATTATGCAGGAGCCCAATTTGAACATCCAGGCGTTCCACAAACACCTGGAATTCCTTCCCTAAAAGCGTAGGCGAAGCGGGTTGGCCGTGTGTGCGCGCAAGCATAGGGACCCGTGCCCAATCCTGAGCCATTTTTTCCAGCAAATCACGGATCTGATTCAACAAGGGGTAATACACTTGCTCCAGCGCAGTTTTGAACAGCAATGGGGTGGCAGTATTGTTGATATCCTGCGAAGTGAGGCCAAAATGCACAAACTCGCGTAATTCACCCAGCTCGTGGCCATCAAAACGTTCCTTTAGGAAATACTCCACGGCTTTTACGTCATGGTTGGTGGTACGCTCTATCTGTTTGATTTGCTCCGCGTCAGAGGCATTGAAATGTTCAAAAATTGCATTAAGTTCGTCAATTTTATCCTCCTCAAAACCGGCAAGTTGTGGAAGCCCGTATTGACAAAGCGCGATAAAGTATTGAATCTCAACGAATACTCTATAACGTATTAGGGCGTATTCACTAAAGTACTCCGCTAGTTCACGGGTTTTGTCGGCATAACGACCGTCTATGGGTGAGATGGCTAAAAGAGACATGGTTGCTGCTGTTTTTCTCGCATTGTCTATTTCCTAATGTAGCATTAGGGGATCGAAGCGCAATGTCGAGTTTGATAGGGAAAATTATCAGGCGCAAAATTCGCTTTTTCCATCCAGCAAAAGCAGCACCCTGGCTACCTTTGCACATACTTTTTCTATATGAATATTTTTGACATGAAAAAACCTTCCGTTTTGTTGACCTTTTTACCCGCTGCTGTATTAACAAAAACTGTAGCGCTAAGCCTCCTCACCTTGTTATCTTTCAGCAATTGTGGCGGCAACAACCAAGAAATCGAAACCCTCTCCAAAGAAACGATGACCATCCATGACGAAGCCATGGAAGAAATGGCTGAAATGAACCGTGTCGCTCGAGCGCTGAAACAACATCTTACCGTGGCTACCATGACCCCTGAACAATCTGCAATTTACACGGAAACGCTTGCTGCCATGGGAAAAGCTGAAAATGGCATGATGGACTGGATGAAAAACTACAAGTCGCCTGATGAAATGGCCCCTTCTGATGCCTTGAAATACCTGAAAGAACAAAAAACCTTGATCGAGCAAAATTATGCTGAAATCAAAGCTGTCTTGGAGGCAGGCAAAAAATTGCAAGGGGAGTAATTCGGGGTTCGTGTTAAGTCAAATCATAGCGATACTTACACTCCCTACCCCTCCGGCCTCATTTGCGGGAAAAACAAAACTTCCTGTATGCTTGATTGCCCGGTAAACATCATGGCAAGCCTGTCAATGCCAAAGCCAATACCAGCAGTTGGCGGCATACCGTATTCCAGTGCCCGTAGAAAGTCCTCGTCCATCGCCATTGCTTCTTCGTCGCCGCGGGCGGCAAGCTTGAGTTGATCTTCAAAACGCTCGCGCTGATCGATGGGGTCATTGAGTTCGGAGTAAGCATTTGCAACCTCTTTGCCATTCACGAACAGTTCAAAGCGTTCCACCAGACCAGCTTTGCTACGATGCTTTTTGGTCAGCGGCGACATTTCCATCGGGTAGTCGATCAAAAAAGTCGGCTGAATGAGCAAAGCCTCCACTTTGGCGCCAAAAATTTCGTCGATCAGTTTTGCCTTGCCCATAGAAGCATCTATTTCGATATGCTCTTTTTTACAATAGCTTCGCAGCACTGTTTCGTCGGCGGTTTCGACGTTTATCCCGGTGTATTCCTGAATAGCATCGAACATCGTCAGGCGGCGATAAGGGCCAGCAAACTCGATGATGTTGTCGCCCACTTTAGCCGTGCTGCCACCCTCGTCATTCAGCACACGGGCCACCTTTTCGAGCATCTTTTCCGTCACTTCCATCATCCAATTATAGTCCTTGTATGCCACATAAAATTCAAGTGCTGTAAATTCAGGGTTGTGGGTGCGGTCCATGCCTTCATTGCGAAACATTTTGGCAAACTCGTACACCCCGTCAAAGCCAGCTACTATGAGGCGTTTCAGGTACAACTCATTGGCAATCCGCAAGTAAAGCTTCATGTCAAGGGTGTTGTGGTGGGTGCTGAATGGCCTTGCTGCCGCGCCGCCATGAATAGGCTGAAGGATGGGAGTCTCCACTTCAAGCAAGCCCAGGTCATCCAAATAATTCCGCACGGTTTTTATCAATTTGGTTCTTTTGATAAATATTTGACGGAATTCCGTGTTAACTGTCAGGTCCACATACCGCATCCTGTACCGAAGTTCGGGATCCGTAAAGGCGTCAAAAATATTTCCATCGGCATCTTTTTTTACAACTGGAAGCGGGCGGAGGCTTTTGGCAAGAAACTTAAACTCCTGGACGTGAATGCTTACCTCCCCGGTTTTGGTTCTGAAAGCAAAACCTTTTACCCCTACGTAATCCCCCAGGTCGAGCAGTTTTTTTAGCACCATGTCGAACATTGGAGCAGCGAGGGGGGCTTGTTCTGAAGTCACACCATCAGATTCTGTGCTTTCAAGGAAATCATCCCGGCGCAAGTAAAGTTGTATCCTTCCGCTTGAATCCTGCAAATTCATAAACATGGCCTTGCCTGCCTCACGACTTGCCATGATGCGGCCAGCCAGCGCTACTGATTGATAATTAAGCCGGTTTTTGGCGCCATCTTCCAAAATTTCTTCCTGGTAATTAGCCGTGATATCCTGAGCATATGCCGTCACGTCAAACATTTCGGCAGGGAAAGGGTCAATGCCGAATTCTCGAAGTTTTGCGAGCGATTCGCGTCTGAGTAGTTCTTGTTCTGTCATGTATCTATGTAATCCATTTATTGGTTATTTAGTCATTTGGGGAATTGGGATATTCTAACCTTTGGTGTAAACCCTAAAAAATTGTAAGGGGATTTTGCCTTCAAAAAATGCCTTGCCGACAATGGCGCCTGCACAACCAATTTCGCGAAGCGTTTCCAAATCAGCCACATCACGAACACCGCCGCTCGCAACTAATTGAATTTTAGGAAATTGTGCAATAATATCCTTATAAAGGTCAAGCCCTGGGCCAGAAAGTTCGCCATCTCGGGCTATATCTGTCACAGTAAAATTGTCCAAGCCAAGCCCTTGCATTTTGCCTATAAAATCAAAAATACTCACTTCAGTTTGTTCTGCCCAACCATGTACGGCCAATTGTCGCTTGCGTACATCAGCCCCCACCAGGAATCGGTCCGGGCCGAACTTTTCCACCCATGCAGAAAACTCGTCCTGGGCCAGCAGCGCCACACTTCCAACTGAAAAAAACAAGGCTCCAGCATCCCAGACTTGTTTGAGTGACGGGATACTGCGCAACCCGCCACCGTAGTCGATCTGAAGGCGTGTACGGGCGGCCACTTCAGCAAGAATATGAAGGTTAGCAGGTCGCCCGGTACGTGCTCCATCCAGATCCACCATGTGAAGCCTTTTTATCCCGGCGGCTTCAAGTTCTTGCGCCAGTTCAAGCGGGCTGGCATCGTATTCCGTTTTTTGAGTGAAATCGCCTTGTCGCAGGCGTACAAGTTTTCCGTCAAGAAGGTCGAAGGAAGGTATAATATGCATGAATATTGCCTCGTTCTGAGGTTTTTGGGCGGACAAAGGTGATAAAAATCAAAACAGGAATTCAAGATTTTTCTATCGGAGCCACAGATTTCCCAGCATGGTGCCTCAGGCCGAACCCTTCGAATTTATAAATCTAACTTACTTTTGCCGATCTGCCAATTTATACCTTTCAATATGGTACCTTCCAAAAACTTTTTGATTCTCTTCTTTTTGTGTTTGTTTGTGTCCGTGTTTTCCAGTGCACAAACGGCCACAGACACAGAGAACTACCTTACTGCTACAGCCAAACCCGGAGACGATGCGCTTGAGTTGCTCGATCGGTACGGCCTGGCTACTCAAAGTTGCAATGTCAGCCATTTCTTGAAAATAAATGCGCTTGAAAACTACCGTTTGATATCTGGAGAATCCTACCTGCTCCCGATTTTGGTAGTAGTTTACAATGGCAAAAGCATCCGCACTACTTTAAACATTCCAGACTGGAAAACCGCAAAACGAATCGAAGAGTTCAACAAAACAGCTTTGCGGAAAGGACTTCGTCCCAGTTATTTTATAGAAAACAAGCAATTGTGGGTGCCCTGGCATGAAATAAGCTGCGAGGACGCTAAACCAACTAAAACTTCTGCTGCTGCGATTGGTGCTATAAAAAAAGAACAAAAAAGGGATAAAAACCGCCCCATTCCCAATGTAACTGTAGGGGGAGAAAAAGACATGGGGGGCAATCGAATTTTTCCAATTTTTGGCCCCGATTATCAAAAAACTCCCCTGCTAAACCGTAATATGAAAGGCAGGGTGTTTTACCTGATCAGTGGTCATGGAGGCCCGGACGTAGGGGCGCAGGGAAAACGTGCCGGACATACGCTCTGCGAGGATGAATATGCCTATGATGTGACGCTTCGCTTGTTGCGACTTCTGGTGAGCCATGGTGCAACTGCCTACATGATAGTGCGCGATCAGAACGACGGCATTCGTGACGGCAATTATTTGGATTGTGACAAAGACGAAAAAGTACTGGGCGAGCTCGAAATTCCTTATGATCAAAAAGAGCGGCTTCAACAACGTACAGATATCATTAACGCCCTGACGGAGAAGCATTTGAGGATCGGACAGGCAGATCAAACGATTCTTGAAATACATGTGGACTCAAGAAGTCAGGACAAAAAACAGGATGTGTTTTTTTATTACCGCCCGGAAAGCAACCCTAGTTTGAATCTGGCAGAACATATTCACAAAACCTTTGCTGCAAAATACCGAAAGGCACAAGGAGAACGAGGATATAGCGGCACCGTGCAGCCTCGATATTTATTCACGTTAAAGGAAACGTACACCCCTCGAGCTGTTTATGTGGAACTTGCCAACATTCAAAACGATTGGGACCAACAGAGACTTGTCATACAAAACAATCGCCAGGCACTAGCCAATTGGATCTGCCATGCTTTGTTGACACGGTGAGCGGTTAGTCCTCCTTTGGCACGATCTCTGTTTTCTGCCCAAAGTAATGCGCAAACTTTGCAACATCTTCCGCTAGGTCCTTGTTTTGTGTAGCCTTCAGGTAAGTCTGACTAAGCGACCGAAGTATCTGATAAAAAAAGCGGTCCATTTCTAGCACTTGCATTTCTTTGGTCCAAAGATCAATACGCAAGGTATCGCGGTGTTCTTTATCAAATAAAGCAACAGCCATAGCTTTGCATTCTTCCAATGCGCCGCCATTTCGGTCACTAGCTCCCCATTCTATGCGCACAGGCACTTGTTGGTCGTTCAGTCCGACCCGGAGCGTTATATCGCTGGTTTTCACCACTTCGTTTGAGTCCATGTATGGATATTTTTTTAAAATAGCGGCACCGCATTTGCAAAAAGTCGGATTCCTATTTTTTATTAGGCAAAAGCCTGAAAATCAACGCAATAATGTAACCTCTCCTTTGTCAACCTTCTCTTCACCACTTACCAGCCGTACCCGCATTCGATATACATACACATCCGAAGGGGCTAATTCGCCATTGAATTTACCATCCCAATTATTGGTTACCTCATTAATTGAATCAAAGACTTTTTCTCCCCAGCGGGACCAAATTTCTAATTGTATCAATGTGTTACCTTCCAGCACCGGCCCAAAAGTGTCGTTGGCGCCATCACCATTGGGTGTGAAAGCATTGGGGCGTTCGTATTTGGGCTTGTCAACATAGACCGTTACCGAATCGCTGAAAATACAACCAGTGTTGTTGACCACGATAAAATAGGTGATAGTATCTTCAGGGGTCACCGTAATAGATGTGCCTGTAAGTACATTGCCGTCACCATCTGTCCAGATTATTGCGAGTGAGTCAAGGGGAGTGGCCAAAACGTCCAGCATGACTGTTGCGCCCTGCAAAACCGTCGTGTCGGAGGGAAATATCGCGCTCACATTAATTGGAGTATTTACATCGAATGCAATACTGTCTTTACAGCCATTGGCATCTTCAACCACTACCAGGTAATTGCCGGAATTTTGAATAATTGTATTATCCGAAGATCCTGTTTGTCCGTTGCTCCAGGTGATCGTCAGCGGGTCGAGGCCGTTTTGTACATTTACCGTAGCGATTGCAGAAGGGTCGTTCGGCAGAGGACAGCCTGGATCTACACTTACCTCGGCCTCTAATGTGCAACAGAATTGAACCAGCAGGATTGACGTATCTAAACTTACACACCCTGCATCGTTCATCACCGTTAATATAATTTGTTTGGGGCCAAGTGTTTGATATTGTACTGTATGTGGGCCTTGTCCCTCCGTAGTATCTGATATCGAACCATCTCCGAAATCCCATTGCCAACCAGTGAGCACTCCATCATTGGTATAGGAAGAGTCTGTCACTACAATTTCTTCGCCAAGACAGATTTTTTTATCAGGTTCGTCGGTGGTAAAATTGGCCGTTGCTGTGCCTTGAAACAGTGCATCCTGGCCCCATTCAATGGTGAAGCCGTTTCCGATGGTCGTAAAGTTATTGACACAGAGCGCATACGTCCGACCTGGAACCATGGTTAAAAACCTAAGAAAATTGTCCATTCCCGGAGCACATCCCGGAGGTTGATTGATATCGGTGGCCGTGAGGTTCAAACCTGTTGGCCCCATGCAAGGGCTTACTGGGCCAAAATCTCCGGCCACCATGCATCGTTCGGAAATTTTACCGGTACAATCGCCAGGTCCGTTGGGAAGGCGGTACAGGACAAAGTCAATGTCGTCGTTAGGGTCGGATGGGGTAATGGTAAAAGTAAGTTTGGCTGCATTAGCTGCCGTGAATACGTACCATGCCGAACTGGATTCGCCCGGAAAACCTGTCAAGCAGGGTGCATCTGCCAACTCCAAAGGGTCGTTGCCTGCTCCAAAAATTTGTTCAGCCACTATTGGGTCGGTGCCACATACAATATTGGCTGTTGGGCAATCACCAGAAACCACTTCGAGGTTTTCTTGATTTTTGATACAAAGCTCAAATAAACCAGGCAAAACGCCATCAACTCGAATGAAATATTGCTCCCCGACCACAAGTCCGGAAACAGCCATAGGCAGATTGTTCAAAAAATTCTGATCAAACCCGCAACCTATTTCGGTCAAGTTGCCACAGGAACCACTATAAACCGCAACTTGTGGCCCAAACAAGGTTCCGGTGGGGAATGAAGGAGTTTGCCCTTTCACAATGACAATCAAGTCAGGCGCCAAAGCGGTAAAAGTGTACCAAAGGTCTGCACCGACATTGGACCAACAACTTGGAAAAGCTTCCATACTTGGCGTGGCCAGTGTATTGTCTTCACCGGGTGCAGCAGTACAAAAATCGGATGGATCTGCGATAACTGTAGCCCCGCTGCATGCATCATTGGCTTGCGCCAAAAGATCAGGTGAGAGCAGTATAAAAAACAGAAAAGAGAGGAACGTATTGTTTCGAGTCATTTGCATTGATATTTGTCTGTTCAAAAAGCATGGCAAAAGTGAGAAAAGTTTGGCAAGATGAGGCCACAAATTTTCAATTACTCTATCCTCCACTTATGATTCTCCTTTATGCAGGTCTCTTTCTCAGTCTTTTAGGTTCCTTGCCGCCCGGATTAATTAGCCTCTCCGTGTCACAAACCTCGATTACAAAAGGGCTGACGGCTGCTTTGACCCTGGCATTGGGGGCTTCTGTGGCTGAATTTTTTCAAGCATGGTCGGCCGTGTGTCTCACCGATTGGTTTTTAAGTCACCATGAGACAGAGCGCATTTTTCGATGGGCAGCGGTTCCGGTGTTCTTTGTGGCGGGCATCTATCTCCTTTTTGTTGCAAAATCGGTCAGTCAGCCTGTGAATATTTCAAAAAGGAGTTGGAGTGGGCAATTCCTTAAAGGCGTGGTTATAAGCCTCTTCAACCTATTGGCCATCCCATATTGGTTCGTGTATTGCGGCTGGTTGCGGGTAGAAGGCTGGTGGGAACCGGGGCTTTTTTCGACACTTATTTTTTCTTTGGGTGTTTCCATTGGAACCATGCTGGCGCTACTGTTATATGCCTGGTTAGGACAACTGTTGTTAATGCGATCAGGTCAAATGGGCCAATCTGCCAACCGAATAATTGGATTGATCTTTATAGGTTTGGGAATAAAACTTCTTTTTGAATTGTTGGGATGATGTTTAATCAGCGGCAGTTTAAAGTTTTTTTGCCAGAATTGTACGCCCATCAATTTTAGCCTGACCGGCTTTCAAGCAAGCCATACTTTTGCCTTCAAAATGATGACACGAATTGTCCTGTTGCTTTTTTCCTTAACTGTCTTTGAGCCTTTTTCGCTTGGTGCTCAGCACACTCCACATCGTGAGGGAGAGTTTTTGGTAGCCCTTTCCAAAGGGCACTCAATTGCGTCGCTCATGACCAGAAATACGTTTTCGGACAGCGCTCAACAAGTTTCTAATTTTTTAAATATCTGGCTTTTACGTTCAAATCTGCCAGAACAGGAATTATTGGCCTGGCTCCGCCAGCAACCTGAGGTGCATACTGCCCAGTTCAATCATTATCTGGAAAACCGCGCTATCCCAAATGACCCCTTATTCCCGCAACAATGGCATTTGTTGAACGATAGCAGTTCCGGGGGAGTCTTTAATGCCGATTTGGATGCGGAAAAAGCCTGGGACATTACGACGGGTGGACTCAGTCCTGCAGGCGATACGATCGTAATTGCCGTGATTGATGGAGGCGTTGATGTTGCACATCCCGACCTTAAGCCAAATCTCTGGCGCAATTGGGCCGAGCTGCCAAACAACGGACAGGATGATGATTTCAACGGTTACATTGACGATTTTAATGGCTGGAATGTTTTTACACAAAGTGATGAAATTCAAGGAAATGCAACTGGACACGGCACCCCGGTCAGTGCTATTTTAGGTGCAAAAGGCGACAATGGAATTGGGGTTACAGGGGTCAACTGGAACACAAAGATCATGTTTGTAGCAGCCATCGGGCTTGAGTCATCCATTCTTGCGGCATTCGATTACATCTATCAGGCAAGGGAACGATATAACAGTTCCTGGGGCGAAAAAGGCAGCTTTGTAGTTACGGTCAACTGTTCCTGGGGGATTAATTATGGTCAGCCCTCCCAATCCCCGAGTTGGTGCGAAGCTTTTGACAAATTAGGGGATGTGGGTATTGTAAGTGTAGCGGCAACCGCCAATATTCCGGTAAATGTTGACGAAGTTGGCGACCTGCCCACCGCTTGTCCGAGTAATTTCCTGATCAGCGTGACGAGCCTCAACAAGTTTGACGAAAAAGCGCCAAATGCCGCCTGGGGTGAAATAAATGTTGACCTTGGAGCATACGGTCAGGAGGTTTTTTCGGCAGCGCCTTCCAATGGGTTTGGTTATTTTTCCGGGACTTCTTTTGCTGCGCCGCAGGTTGCAGGTGCGGTAGCCTTGCTCTATGCAGCTCCATGCCCCAACCTTATTGCTTTGGCAAAAACCGAGCCCGATGTGGCAGCTTTTTGGGTAAAAAGCATGATTTTGGAAAATGTTAGCCCCAACATATCGCTGAAAGAAAAAACCCTGACGGATGGCCGCTTAAACCTTTTCCGAGCCCTCCATAATTATGAAAGCCAATGCAGCGATTGTCCGGCGCCCTTTGCCCTAAAAACCGAAGAAGTGAGCGATTCATCTGCATTTTTGGTCTGGACTCCCCCCAATACCGGTCTTCATACCAATTTGAGGTGGCGGATGCTTGGAATGGGCGAATGGCATACGGTATGGTCAGTTACAGCACCCTATTTTCTGGGCGGCATTTCCACTTGTTCCTATTATGAATTTGAAACTCAATCCATTTGTGAAGGAGGAGTCTTGAGCCCATGGTCCCAACCTTTTATATTCAAAACAATGGGGTGTTGTGCGGCCCCAAACCTTGTCTGGCTGGAAGAAAGTGGTGCAGACTTTGCCCAAATAGCCTGGGAATCAAGCAGTTTCAACAATGGGTATCGATTGCGCATTCGCCAGGTCGGGATAGGTGATTGGGATTATTTTGAACCCGATGACAATTTTTGGGAATTTCAGAACCTGGATCCATGCACCCCTTATGAAGCACAAGTTCAGGTGCGCTGCGGCAGCTTACTCACCGATTTTTCTGCAGTTTTTTTATTCCAAACCAAAGGTTGTGGTCCTTGCAACGAAATTTCGTATTGTTTTGCCAAGGCCGGGGATGCCACGGAAGAATGGATCGCATCTGTGCAAATCGACAACTGGTCGCACGAATCTGGACAGGGCGGGCCGGGTTATCAAAACTTCTCGCTCGGGCCATTTTCTATTCCAAAGTTGGTTTCCGAGACCCCTGCCCTTGTGGTCATTACTCCAGGGCACCTGGGGCTTTTAACCAAAGAACACTTCCGGGTTTATGTAGATTTTAACCAGGACGGGGATTTTGACGAACCAAATGAATTGGCATTTGATCCAGGATTTGCTTTAGAAGGCCCTGCAAGTGGTTTTATTCAAGTGCCGCCCCTTACTGAAACTGGCATCACCAGGCTTCGGGTGATGATGAAATATACCGGACCGAACGACCCTCCACCCTCTGCATGTTCAGATTTTGCTTTTGGGCAAGTGGAGGATTATTGTGTGTTGCTCCGAATAGATACATTAAACAGTTCCATACCTGAGGAAGATTCCCTTAGCCTGTTGCAGGCATATCCGCAGCCTGCCCATGATTGGGTCATGTTAGACCTGCCGGAATGGGCTTCAAATCATCATTGCGAACTCAAGGTGTTGGACATAACAGGACGCATCATAACCTTTCAAAACAACCCGCTGCTCCGAAATGGAATGGTTTTACTTGATACCCATCATTGGGCCTCAGGTTTTTACGCTGTTCAAGTGAGATGTGGTGGAATTCAGTTGCGCGGAAAATTGATGAAGCTGTAAAAATGATGTGCACTTGGGGCAGGCAGGTATTGGCGTTTGCAATTGGTCTGAGTAGTTCCATACCCCTAAATCGATTCATTACATAAAAATTGTAAATGCTGAAGCCCTCAAAACCACTTTGTTTAGGTATAAACGGGAAGTGACAAGAAAAATATGAGAAGGTAGAATTGCATTATGTATTAAAAAACAATAAAAAGTAAAATTGCCGACATATATCCTGTACGAGCACGGAAATTGTTATACTTTAGCAGACACAAATTCTGCTTTTTACCTATGAAACTATTAAAACCTTCCTTACTGGTGGTGTTTTTTAGCACCTTCGCTACCTTTCTGTCCGCTCAGAATATCCTGATTTCCTACACAAAAAGCGACTCACTTGTAGTTTGTAGTACAGACACTTTTACAATAACAATTCAAAACAACCTGGCGGCGCCGCTTGTTGGCGCTTCCCTAACAATTTCGCTGCCCACAGGTCTGACTTATGTTTCCGGATCGGTAACGGGCGCAACTCAGACAAACATTTCAAACCTTTCCGAACCTGTATTCGGGCTTCCAGATGTGTTGCCCGCTCAAACCGTCACCGTAAAAATAGTAATCAGCGCGGATTGCCTTGCAGCAGATATCCTGGATGCCGGACAACTTTTTATTGCCAGTATTTCGGTGTCTTCTTTACAGGGAAGTGCTCAGGTTAACACCACCTCCATCCCGGTAGAAACCGGGGCCATCGTGATACAAAGTGTAACCGGGCAATTACTTATGGGGGAGCGTTTTGACACCTTGATGCGCACGATCTGTGTAAAAAACACGCGATTGGGTAAGATTGGAAGCCTGCATTTTGAAGACGCCCACATGCTTGGTTTTGAGGCATCCGTGGTCGGTGCGGGTAACCAGAGCAATACCGGAACTTATTTTTCTGCCGATTTTGATGGTAGTTTTTTCAGTAGCGTCGGCAATGGGGACCACTGGCTTGACCTGAACGAATCGGTGTGTTTTATTGAAAAAATCGTTATATTTGATTGCGGAATCCCTGCCTATACCAACCACTCCACGCTCCGGGTTGGCTGGGGCTGTGGCGGTAGTGTTTGTCGTTACGACAGCGCTTTTGCTGTGATTGAAATAAAAACTTCAAGCAAAAACCCGGAGCTTGTCTTTGAGCAGGTTTGGGCTCCTCCAACTAATTATTGTGGCCTTGAACCGAGCGTAATGGGTTTCAATATCCTGAACATTGGGAATGCAGATGCCAAGAATATTATCCTGAACCTTATACTTGAGGATGGACTAAGCCAGGCTGGCATAAAGGAAGGCTCATTTCGAATTGTAACCGCCAGCGGCATCACGCCCATCGCACCCAGTGTATTCTCGACCACGGTGCTTAATGCTTGCGGAATAACAGTAGCTTACGAGGCCTCTTTCTTAATTCCGTTGGCGCCAGCGAATGACACGATCCAGTTTTTGTTTGATGTATTAACCTGTGTTGAGCCTTGTGAATCGGTTCAACCCCGGTTTCGAGCTGATTATTTATACACAAAAGATTGCCCCCCAAACGGATTTGTATCCGGCAATGCCCTTATTATACCGGAACCAGGGTATTTGATAAAGGGCTATCTTGGGGTAAATATTGACTCCTGTATGAAGAGCGGTCTAATTTATCCGTTTAATTATACATTAATAAGCCAGTATTTTAAGGAAGATGGGTTTATGCAAATTGAATTTGATCTGCCTCATGGGATCATGTTGGACAGCTCCTGTCCGGTTATGCTCGGCAACTATGCCCCTATCCTGAACCAAACGACGCCCCTGCCCAACGGAGGTCAGCATGTTCACCTCGCCTGGACGACCCCTTTGCCCTATGATTCAATCGCCTTCAATTTTTGCCTTCAATACATTTGCGAACCGACCATCGTTGGTATCGCGCCCATGATTGATTCAACCGGGGGCATTATATACACCGATCCATGCTGTTTTCTCAAAGTAAAGGACCAGGCGTATTGGTCGCCAGCACTCACCACGGATTCTGATTGCGCCATTATGGTCTGCAACGAGCAGTTGTTGGGTGTGGATCTTTCCATTTGTAATGACGGGAAAAACCCCTGCGAACCACCCACTGATACAACTTGTTGCCCCCCTACTCCAGGGCTTCGAAGTTGGTGGAATGCATACCGGCTAAATCTTGGTTTTCAGGACAACAACGATGACCGTCATACGGAAAATTCGCTTCCTGCAGACTTGAATCTCATCCGCAGGGATCGGTTTTTAACAGGCGACACGCTGCGGGTTGAATTTTGCGCCGTAATGGATCCTGGCAACTGGACAGTAAATTTGATCAGTCGGGCCATTTGGCAAGAGATCGTGGCGACAGATATGGCAATCAATGGAAACGATGGTTTTATCACCGGTACAGCCAGAATCGGCTTTACTGATTTAACCAAAGTCAGGTTTCTGGGCAATAACATTCGGGTACGGTATGCCGATGGCACCGAGGCCTTTTGCAAATGGAATGGATTACAGTACGTGGATGACAGAAACTATTTTGCAATCGTACAACCGAATTCATATCCGATCGATCCGATCGATGAATTTGCAACTGAAAAATTCTTTTTCCTCTATTCGCTCGAGCTCATGTTTGCGAATGGATGTCTGCCCAAGCCTATGTTAGCGGAAGGTGACTCCATTTTTATTTTGAGCGATTTCAAAATGGATGTCAATTACAAGCCCAATTCATCGAACAACCCCGATCCTCCGCTGGTGGGCTTCCGAACTGCCAGCAGTGCTGGTGGCAGTATTTTTGCCTGGAATCTGCAGCCACACAAAAAATTCCAATATTCAGGGTGGAAAAAATATTACAGCCCAAATACACACAGCATCAAGCCCTGTGATAACTCTGTGGAAGTCACAAAATTTAGTTACACAATGCGCATTGCCCGGGAAAATCTGTTTCCTTTCGAAGTGCGACCACTTGCCTGGATCTCTGGTTACCGGCAAACGGTGCCCCCGGGACTCGAGCTGTTTTCCGCCAAGCTGGATTATCTTACTTTGCAAGAAAGCGTACCTTTTTACAGCAATCAAAGTCTTTCTTTTAGCCAATCTCCAGGATTTTTGAACCTCGATTTTGCACCCTTTTTTGCCGAACCCGTTGATGAAGGCTTTGCCTTGCGTTCGAATTTAACCTTCAAACCTAATTGCCAATTCAGCGTCGCGGACACATCCAAACAATACATAGAGCTAAGTTTTGCAGGCTGCCTGAATGGAGATTATATGACTACGATTGACTCTATAAAAAATCCTATCGGGTATTATACCAGCGTCCCGAAACTAAAAGTCCTGTCCGGGGATAGCGTGGTGTACGCTCCTTCCCGTACGTTTGAAATCAATTTTGACTTAAGGGATATCCTGGCCTCAACCGCCAGCTCTACTTGGATCGCGGTGGTATCCCCTTCCGGGCAAGCAAGCAATTTTGAATTGTTTCAAATGCCTCAAAATCAACTGCTTAGTGGTATCAATGACTTCTACAAATTAGGGAATATCAATGGATTCAGCCAACGCAGCTTCCGATTGAAAGGGAAAAATATTGCTTGCGAGACCGACACCCTGATGTTGATTTTTGGTTGGGGTTGTACCCCCATTTCGAGCCTTTCAGAAGCTGATTGCGGGCGTGACACCTATCTGATCAGGCTCCAACTCGAGCGGCCGGAACTCGAATTAGATGTCTTGTTGGAACCCGCTTCAATTACACTTTGCGATACCACAGATTGGTTTGAATTTGAGATTTACAATGCCAATATCGGCTATGCGTACGATTTAAAAGCCACTGTAAAACTTCCTCAAGGGCTTCGTATCATTCCAGGAAACTGCCAGATCTCTTATCCGGAAGGTGCGCCGTGGCTAAATATTGCGGACCCAGAGCTTTTTCAGGGTAATTTTTATCAATGGAAAATAAATGACATCCTTGCTATACTTGCAGCCAATGGTTTGCCGGGAGAGAATTTCCATCCTGCAAATTCCTTCCATATCCGCTTCAAAGCCATTGCCGAATGCGGGTATGTGGCAAATACGCCCATTATTTATGGCACAACTGGTCTTGAACCCTGCGGGCGTCAAGCCAACACATTGAATAAACCGGGAGCAGCGCTCAATATAATAGGAATAAACCCTGCCTACAGCGTGCAAGTCAGCATCCAGCCAGTCGGAAACCCTGGCCTCTATTGTGGTGAATCTCAAACCTTTTCGGCGAGTCTGAATATATTAGGAACCCCAACAACAGGGGACAGTGTGTATGTTTTACTTCCGCAGGGGGTGATATACCAGCCCAATTCCTACGATCCAGGGCTAAATGCGCCTCCTGGCCCGGTTACATCGAATATAAATGGGTTCCAGATCCCCTTACCAATTTTAGTGGGTGGTGGCACTATGCAATTCCAGTTCACGGTAAATTTCGAATCTGCGGCTGGCTGCGTAGATCAAATAATGCTCGTACAAACCCGGCTGCGAACCATGGCTCTTTGTCAAAGTTTGGGCGCTCCTTGCGAGGTTTTTGTTGCCACCGGGGAAGCCTTGTGGAATTTTCAGATCGAGCACCCTCAGTTATCTGCCAGTAATGCAGGTTTATCAATTTCTAATGGATTGCTGAATGCAAACATTACGGTCACCAACATCGGTACGATCCCCTCCAATGGGGCGACGGTACAAATCTGGAGGGATGTGGATGGCAGTGGAAGCCTGACTGCGGCGGATATTTTATTGCAGACAAATCAAACTTCAGCAATTATTGCGCCGGGCGCCTCCCTTCAGTTATCAGGATTATTGCCCGGACTTGATTCCACGCAGCTTTGTGGTTTGATGTTCGTACTCCCTGCGGATGAAAATTGCGCTTGTACCGATCAGGTTTTGGTACTGGATAATTTTGATTTAATGCATACAGCGTTGACTTTCTGTCTATTAAATCCTGTACCGCTGGGTGTTCCTGCTCAGTCAGGGTTTAGTTACCAATGGCTGACA
The DNA here is from genome assembly GCA_046160345.1 of Saprospiraceae bacterium. GTDB lineage: Bacteria > Bacteroidota > Bacteroidia > Chitinophagales > Saprospiraceae > M3007. Next base: position 6,450 of record JBJXGO010000215.1, on the reverse strand, counting down.
AACGCAGGCCTCTCTTGCTTGACCTGCTCAAACGCCGTCTTTACGCCCGATCCAAACACCCCCAATGGCACCACTCTGATGCTAACATTGGTGGAAAGTTCAAGCACATGCATCATTAACCACACTTTTGAGCTGACGTTTGGAGCAGCCAGTGCAATGATTGAAGGACCGACTGTGATTTGCGAAGGATCTACAACTACTTTGGTCGCAACGCCGTCTGGCGCCAGCTATTTTTGGGAAGGGCCCGGCATTCAAAACCCTGGCTTGCCGACACAAACCATACAAGGCTCATTATCGAGCTTGTATTCTGTGACAATCACCTATTCAAATGGATGTACCGCCGTAGATACACTGGAAATAACAGTCTTATATGCTGACACGGTTCAATTATCCGGACTGAGCACATGTGCCGGTGAACCCGTAAATGTGCTTGGAACAATAACCGCCATGCCCGGCACTTACCAAATTATTTTGAAAAACATGGTAGGTTGCGATAGTACAGTTGTGCAAACTTTGGAAGTGTTGCCCGAGCAAATAACGGAAGAACAACGGCTTTTTTGCGCTGGAGATTCGCTTTTGGTTTTTGACAGTTTATTTACCCAAAGTGGTTCCATTGCAAAGGTTTTCACTGCATTTAATGGCTGCGACAGTACCCATTTGATAAACGTGGTTGAAAATCAGCCCCTGATTCTAACGCCTGTTGACACAATTTTCGGCACTTATGGGAATATAATCACACTTAGTGGTCCAAATGGATACCTTACCTATACCTGGGAGCCGGCGCCTGCCCCACCCTGCTCCAATTGCCCAAGCGTGACCTATCTGGTCGATTCTACGGGCTACCAGGAATATTTGCTTACGGTAACAGATGTAGATGGATGTCCGGGCGAGTTGGTGTTCCGGGTGGTGGTTTTTCCTCCTTGTTCTGCCGATAGCCTGCGTATTCCAAATGCCTTTACACCCAATGGCGATGGATACAACGATGTGTTCCGGGTGGTAAAGCACGAGGGTGCTGAAGTGGTGAGCAGTTTGGAGATTTATGACCGTTGGGGGGAGAAAGTGTATGAAAATCAGGGGAATGCCTTTTGGGATGGAACCATAGATGGTCAGCCTGCGCCCTCAGATGTGTATGTATATATTGTGAAATTGACCTGTGGCGAATTGGTGGGTAAACGCGTGGGCGATGTGACGTTGTTACGGTGACGGCAACATGAGTCATCTCGAATTTTTCGGGCCCTCCTGCCATTTTCGGAGTTTTAAGGGTGCGTTGAAAAGTGTGGCACACCTAAACCAGTTTAATGAAAATCAATGTGGTAGTCAAGGTGTGCCACACTTTTTGGCTATTGCTTTACGAACCTTGCATATAAACCTTTTTTTTCATTTTCCAACAATAGACCATAAACACCTTCAGGCAAAGTTGCAACATCAATACCACGTGTATCATATTGCCCATGGCGCATGACTTGCCCGTCTGCACTTATGAGTTGAAACCGGGTGTTTTCCTTCCAATTGCCACGAATGAAAATAAGATCATGGGCAGGGCTTGGAAACACTTCAATTGTCTTCAGGATGTCTGAGGAAATGTCCGTTCCGGAAATGTTCGCAAACTGGTATGCCCAAAGGTCGCTTTGATTTTCAGAATTGCCATTGTCAACCAGTGCAGTGCCACAGGTGGCGTACACAGTATTTCCGATGACAAATGACCCTGGCGCCCATCTCCCACCGCCAGGCATGGAGGGCAACTGAACCCAATTGTCGCTACCAGGATGATACTCCCAAAACTCGCCCTCTTCGAGATAATTGTGGTCTGCCCCTTCTCCCGACAGCACATAACCTTTGCCGTCGTGCGAAAACTGGGTGCCTGCCACTCGTTGCTCCGCTGGGAAATCATTCATACGTTTCCAAGTGTCATTTTGTGGATCAAATTGGTAAAAGTCATTGTAAATGGTTGAGCCAGAAACCATTTCGTTGCCATGGCCAAATCCGACATAAACCATCTCTCCAATAGAAAAATAAAACGGATGATGCCGTTTATGAGAAGGAAAATTCGGCTTTTGCACCCATTGATCGGTTGCTATATTATAAGCCCAAAAATCCTGAAGATTCCCCATTGAACTTCCGCCAAGCCCTACATAGATTATTCCATTCGCTTCCAAAAAGGCAGGGTGACCTCGTCCATTACCCGGGCATAACGATTTCTCTGTCCAAATCCCCGTTGCAGAGTCATACTCCCACAAGTCATTCATATCGGAAGCGGGGCCAAAACCAAATCCCATATACGCTTTCCCATTGTAAACAACGGCATAGGAGTAACTCCGGGGCGGGGCGGGAAAATCTGGCAACTTGGTCCATGCATCGGCAATAGGGTCGTAGCGATAAAAATCGCTCAGATAAGGAGATTGGGTGGCCGATCCACCCAGTAGATAGCCGTACCCGTTTATAGAAAAGGTAACCGGGTGATGCCGACCAAATGCAGAGTCGGGTAAGGAGGTTTTTTGGATCCAGACCTGAGCAAAGAGGGTCGTCTGCAGGAAAGCAGAAATAAGCAGTAAAATAAGTTTTTGCGTGAACATGTAAATCAGTAATTAGTTGATGTGTATTGAAAGGCCGCGAAAGATATGGGCTCCTTCACCTTGTATTAAAAAGTTATTTCGCCAATACTATTCACTCTCTCATTTATATCATTCAAATATTGATGACAAGCGTTGTTAAACGGTATGAATTTTGTGCCCTCTAAAACGCTCATCATTAAAACACAAACACTATGTGCGGATTTATCGGACTTTTTGGTTCAAAAGCCAAGGACAGTCTTTTGCGCGAGCAGGTGCTCGGCATGTCAAAAAAACTAAGGCATCGCGGTCCTGATTGGAGCGGGATATTTTCTTGCGATCAGGCAATTCTTTCTCATGAACGTTTGGCGATTGTAGACCCCGCATCGGGTGGTCAGCCGCTTTATACCCAAGACCACCAGGTGGTTTTAGCTGTAAACGGTGAAATCTACAACCACCGCAGCATTCGCAAACGGTTTGAGGGCAAATACGAATACCAAACGGAGTCTGATTGTGAGGTCATTCTTTCGCTTTACCGCGAAAAAGGCAAGGATTTTTTGGAAGACCTGAACGGAATTTTTGCTTTTGCCCTCTACGATGTGGATGCGAATGTCTTTCTGATTGGACGTGACCACATGGGCATTATTCCACTTTACATGGGCTGGGACCAGCACGGAAATTTCTATGTGGCTTCCGAACTAAAGGCGCTGGAAGGCATTTGCAAGCAAATAAAGGAATTTCCGCCAGGGCACTTCCTGTACAGCCCGGACGGTATGGACCCACAGAAATGGTATGCCCGAGAATGGGTTTCCTACGATGCTGTGAAGGAAAATCATTCCGACATGGAGGTTTTGCGCAATGCCCTTGAACACGCCGTGGAGCGTCAGCTGATGTCCGATGTGCCTTATGGTGTTTTGCTTTCAGGTGGTCTGGACTCTTCCATTATTGCAGCCATTGCCAAAAAATACGCCCCAAGGCGCATCGAAACAGGCAGTATCAGCGAAGCCTGGTGGCCACAGCTCCACTCGTTTGCCGTAGGCCTCAAAGGCTCGCCCGATCTGGCGGCGGCCCGTAAAATGGCCGATTTCCTTAAAACGATTCACCACGAAATCCACTTCACCATCCAGGAAGGGCTCGACGCCATCCGAGATGTGATCTACCATCTGGAAACCTACGATGTCACCACAGTACGTGCTTCCACGCCCATGTACCTCATGGCGCGGGTAATCAAATCCATGGGCATCAAGATGGTATTGTCGGGCGAAGGAGCCGATGAGTTGTTTGGCGGATACCTCTACTTTCACAAAGCACCCAATGCGCAGGCCTTTCATGAAGAAACGGTCAGAAAATTGAGCAAACTTCACCTTTACGACTGCCTGCGTGCCAACAAATCGCTCGCCGCCTGGGGCGTGGAGGGGCGTGTGCCTTTTCTGGACAAGGAATTTATGGATGTGGCCATGCGCCTAAACCCTGAAGACAAACGTCCCGGAAATGGCCGAATCGAAAAATGGATCTTACGCAAAGCGTTTGAAGACGTTTTACCTCCGGAAATCGCCTGGCGACAAAAGGAGCAATTCTCCGATGGTGTTGGCTACAGCTGGATTGATACGTTGAAAGCGATGAGCTCCGAAGCGGTTTCGGATGAAGAACTTGCCAATGCCAAGTTTCGCTTCCCCATACACCCACCCATGAGCAAGGAGGAGTATTTTTACCGTAGCATTTTTACCAGCCATTTCCCTTCGGATGCTGCAGCGGCTTGTGTGCCGTCGGTGCCTTCCGTTGCATGCTCTACCCCGGAGGCCTTGGCTTGGGACAAGTCGTTTCAGAATTTGAACGATCCTTCCGGGAGGGCGGTGAAGGCAGTGCACAACGATGCGATTGTATAGCTGGAATGCGGATTGCACGGATTGGACACTGATTATTCTAATCTAAATTAGAAAGCCCGCCCCGTTTGCCGGCTGCGGGCTTTTTACGACCACAACCTCAATTTATTGCGATGAAGGCCAAGGCATTTGATATAAACGCGGTTTTCATGGGTATGGTCTGAAAAGCATTGCAGATTCTTTCCCTAACAAATTCAGCAATACATAATCATTCAGTACTGTAGACGGCTAGAGCAGCAGAATTTCTAAGCGACCGTCCACCTGCTTAAATCCGAAACCATCTTTGAATATCTTGTGTTAATTGGCTCTTTAAAAAGTCTAGCTTGCCTAAAATTTCCTCCTTCATATTCGTTTAAAGCATCTGAAAGTAATCTTTTCAAGCTTTGATGATTTGGAGATTTATGTAAATCTGGAAAAAGGAACAACATTCTATTTATTAAATCGTGGTACACATTATTTACATTTTTAAAGGTTTCGGGAGTAGGAGATGCTCGCCAATTTTCGAGATTTCTATCCATTACCGCTTTAAAATGGGTGAGTTCCTCGTGCTTCAACGACATCAGGGCAATTTTTCGGCTGGTTTCCAGGCTTTTTTCATTGTTTCGGTCGGATAATTTTTGAACCTCCAATGTCAGGATAACGAAAACACAAATGTTAATTATAGCCAATAGTGGATTTAATGTGCCTCCCATATAATCACCAAATTGGCCCCAACTTTCTGGATCATTTGCTAATTCAAAATCAGAGGTCGAAAATTTGTGAACAAACTCGTAGATGGAAACAAAAACCAGCCCAAAGGAAATGCCGATTATTATTAGAGAAGCCGTGTAAAGTACCTTATGCTTCATGTTAAGTTAAATTTGAAGTTTTGCTGCGCACAGATCTAAAGACAAATCTTCATCCAATCCGTGCAATCCGCATTCCAGCTATTTTCCCAACAACCTAAACATATTCCTCTTATACGCCTCCACCCCTGGCTGGTCAAATGGATTAACCCCGAGCATATAACCGCTTATCGCACAGGCCTTTTCAAAGAAAAAAAACAATTGACCCAAATAATACGGGGTGGCTTCGGGAATACTAATCGTCAGATTAGGAACGCCCCCGTCAATATGCGCCATACGGGTACCTTCAGCGGCTTTTTTATTGACGTAATCGAGCGATTTGCCTGCGAGGTAATTCAACCCATCGAGGTCGTCCACATATTTTGGCACCAGCAATTCCGTTTGGGGGCGTTCAATTTCCAAAACAGTTTCAAAAATATTCCGCCGACCATCCTGAATGTACTGCCCCATTGAGTGCAAATCTGCCGTAAAACTCACCGAGGCCGGGAAAATTCCCTTGCCGTCCTTACCCTCGCTTTCGCCATACAGTTGTTTCCACCATTCAGCGATATAATGGCAACGCGGTTCGTAGTTTGCCTGGATCTCGATCTCTTTTCCCTTGTTTCTCAACATGTTGCGCAAGGCAGCGTATTGATAGCAAGCATTTTCGTCAAACGGTTTTTTATAAGCCATGCGTGCATCAGCGGCACCGCGTAGCATAGCGTCCACATCAATCCCCGCAGCCGCGAATGGTAATAGCCCTACCGCCGTCAGCACCGAAAACCTGCCACCCACATCGTCGGGTACCACAAACGTCTCGTAGCCTTCACGGTCGGCCAGTGTTTTTAAAGCCCCTCGCGCCTTGTCAGTTGTGGCATAAATTCGTTGGGCTGCACCTTCCTTTCCGTATTTCCCTTCCAATTTTTGTTTGAAAATACGAAATGCAATGGCTGGCTCCGTAGTCGTACCTGATTTTGAAATTACGTTCACTGAAAAATCGCGGTCGCCAATAGCCTCTAACACTTGGGTATGGTAATCCGCGCTCAAATTAGTCCCTGCAAACACGACGTCAAAATGCTTTTTCCTCCCTCCCCGAATCGGAATGGCTGGAGTAGGCTGACAGAACTCAAGCCCTGCCTTGGCCCCCAAAAAGGACCCCCCAATGCCCACTACTACCAACACCTCGCTTTGTTT
>JBJXGO010000214.1:0-3595 GCA_046160345.1 Saprospiraceae bacterium | reverse complement strand
GCAGCACCGCACCCTCCTGCGTAAGCGCGAGCCGAGCCTGGCCACTGGTGGGGTTGGGCGAGAGGTTGATACCGATGTCTAGTTCTGCTGCGGGCGGGTCTTCTACCGCGCTGTTGAGCTGGCAGCCGGGTTCGAGGCAGCCGAGGGAGTCTACGCGGATGACCCAGCCGTTTTGCCAGGTGCTGTCTTCAAGCGGGCCGAAGGCCGTGCCACAAAGGGCAAAACCCTTGTCAGGCATTTCTACGCCTTCATAAAACATCTCGTGCATGGTGGACTCTGGCGGACTGACGCGGTATTCTCGCTTCCATATTACTTCGAGCTCGGGGGATATTTTCATGATGAGGCCGGTTTGGCCTTCCGTGAAGGTATCTCTTTCCGCACCTATAGCCCAGAAGTTGCCGTCAGCCGAGGGCTTTAGGCGGTTGACTCGTAAAAAGTAATAATCTTGATCAAGCGTAACAGAGTCAACAAATTCACCTGAATCATTAATTCGAGCCAGGAAATACTTACCTATATATGCGTTTCCTGGTTGGTAAACTGCATAGCCTTTTAAACCTGCCAGCAAAAATTCTCCATTTGGCAAAGCTTGTAAATCTAAGCTGTAGAACAATATTTGTTTCCATTCCAAGGAAGGATAGACTTTTGTCCATTGTTCGTTACCTAAAGAATCGGTCTTTATAAATACCAAGTCGTTCATGCCTTCCTGTAATAAACAGCCTAAACAATGTGCATTATAGGATCTATACCCAATTAACAGGTATCCATTATCAGCAGTTTTTGCAAACGAGTAGGCATAATGGCCTTTTGTTGAGTCGGTGGTATATTCTTTTCGAAAAACCTGGTTGCCAAGGCTATCCGTTTTTAGAAATAACATATTAGTAGGGCCAATGCTGTTAGACGGAAAAGCAGTACCGCATAAGGCCACCCCACCATCCTCTGAAGACTTAATCGTCCTGCCTTGTTCAGTATAATTGGAGAATCCGAATTCTTTGGTCCAAAGCACATCTCCTGTCTCGATGTTAATTTTTGTCAAAAAAATCTGTTTATCATAATTGCCACCTGAAATTGGCTTTTCATAATTCCCTAAAAGGATGCCATAAGGCAAGGATAATTTTGCTACATAGTAGGTTTCTCCGTATAAACCAGGTACTGGCAAGAACTTTTTCTGCCATTTTACAATTCCTTCTGCAGTGAGATTAGCTAAAATAGTGACATTATCAGTTGAGGATAAATTTCCCGCCCCACCTGTGATGAATAAGTCGCCATCCTGATTCGCCAATGCGACAAACGACAAGTACTCAAAATACTGCTCCCAGTCTATTTGTGTGTTAAAATAGACTTGGGCGCTGCCCGCCTCTATAGAAGCGAGCAGCACCATTGTCATAAAAATTCGCACCACTATTGTTTTTTACTATGAAACAATTTGCCGTAAACAATTTCTCCATTAGAAAGACTACAACGAAAAAACAAAATACCTTCTGGAGCATCCTTTGATCGCCAAACTGCCGATTCAATTGCTTGATTTGTTTCAAAGAGCAGTTTGCCAGATACATCCATAATCCTGAGTTCCGTTACCATAAGACCCTCAGGCGCAAGGAATTGAACTTCATCACTGAATGGATTAGGGAAAACAGAAAGTTCTGAAATTAATGCAAGCGGAGTACCTTCTTCCTCAGTTCTTTCCCTAGGTCGGCCACCCGTACCCATTACAACTTTGAGCGGATGATACACACCGTTCAGGATATGATCGAGCGCCATTACATTGCCACTTACGGAGGAATGGTGCGTCATTAAGGGAGCAAGTTGTGTAAATTCCGCAGCAGTCAACTGGTACGCATCACGCCCGGCCAGACCAGCATTGATCAACACAGTGTAAAAGGTTACAAAGTCCTGGGTTTCAGTGTCGGAACCCGTTACTTGCTGGAGGTATTGGTTTGCGCTGGTGAAGTTACCCAAAGCGGCATAAGTAGCAGTAAGCATCCGTTTGTCTGCCTGTTGGTTGCGATAAGCCAGGAGTGTAATCGCTCGTGTCGTACTGGGCAAATAAAACGAATCGGCTACATCTGTTGGCGACATCCGAACATAGGCATTTAAAAGCTCATTGCGATACGGCAGCGCATACCCAGAGGTATTGTAATTGGCTAAAAGCCCTTCGCAGTAAGGTGGATTGGGACAGGGGTTTTCTATAATGCAATTGGCTGCAGCATCGCTTATTCCTTGCACCTTAGTCACCGTCGGCGTGAAACACTTCAAAATACTATTGGTGTTATTCCCTGATTCTGTGCGCTCGTAATAGGAAAACGGAGTGGTGCTGCGTATATCAAGCAGCAAGCCACCGCATTCCCACAAAAATCTGTTGTCAGGGTAATAATTGGGTTCCAATGGTTTGCCTTGAAATGCCAACACCCCCTTCACATCCCATGACACATCCCCTACCGCCCCTTGGTAAGTATTGCAGTGCGTCTGCAAAGCAGAGTTATCCTCCTCGAACAGGTTCGCAAGCAGGTTGAAACTGTGGAGGGTGTTGCCTTCAATCAGGGCACCGTTCAGCGCAGAATTTTCTGAAATAATGCCATAGTTATCTACCCCGCCGCTCAAGGTGTTGCTCCTCAGCGTGTAAGCGGTAGCGCTTGCGCAATTAATGCCGGAAGCCACCCCGTCAATATCCATAGAAGCAAGGTTGGGCATGCTGAAGAAGGAGCAGCCCGTAACTTCTGTGCCCATGGTGCTGATCAGGTTGATGTTTTGGTAAACATTGTCGAAATGCGCCCCGTTCACCGAAATAGCTGAGGGGATGCCCGAAGCGATGCCAGAGGCCTGAATGCCCACGTACAGGTTTTGGTACTGGGTGGAAGGCCCGTCCACGATAAACTGCCCGTCCATGCTCAGAATACCGGAAGGTCGGTTACTCGGATTGGGGAACAACGCTCCGGCTGCAGTGTTCTGGTTCAGGCAGTTGATAAACCGTATCCCGCGGTTGGACTGTACCTCGCAAAAAGTCTCGGTGCTGGTCGGGGTGCCAAGGGCGGTGTTGAAAGGCCGGTATTCCGGGTCAACCAAGGGTCCGCTGCACTTGAATCTGGTATTGGTGAGTACGCTCAGGTTGGAGAATTTGTGATAGGGGTTCCATACCACCCCTTTTCCACAGTTGAGAAATTCACTTACTCCTGCGGTCAGTTTCCCGCCTCCCCTGGTATAATTCTCGGCATATTGGTGGTAAGCTACATTACCGACGGCGCCACTGTCAGGAAGCTCGACGGGCTCCTCTTCTGCAGTGAACCAGGCTGCATCGCCCAAAACAATGCCGCGCATGGCGTTTTCAATCCGGGAATTGCCGCTGATTTCAATAAATGGCTGCAAAGTCGGGGTCTGAGCAGATGCGGGATTGCCCAGGGCGATGATTCCATCCCACATTTGTGGCGAGCCGCAGACGCTAAGTCCGCTCAATATCGCTCCATTTTGAATCTTTAATTTGCCGCCGGGCTGCACTGCAATGCCACACTTTTTAAGGCCGGGCAGGTTTTTAGAACTGGCAAACTCAGCAGTGATACCGTTAATGCTCAAGGTCGCCCCAGTTGGAATAGTGATAAGAGAT
>JBJXGO010000213.1:0-56109 GCA_046160345.1 Saprospiraceae bacterium | reverse complement strand
AAACTCAACGCATTTCTGTCGGTACTGCTGTCATGCTTTTTAGGTTCCCGTCGCGTAAGATCCAGAGGCTAATGTTTCTACCGATAGAAGCCTCGTCTAATACTTTATGAAGTGTATCAATTGAATCCACCGGTTTGCCTTCAAATTGAACAATGATATCTCCAATTTTTAAACCAGCTTTTTCAGCAGCGCCGCCGGTTTCTATACTTTGAATTTGGATACCTCCTTTGGTATTTACTTCCAAAGCATTTAGCCATTTTGCAGGCAAGGGCACGGCTTGAGCACCAATGCCTAACATTCCCCGGCGAACCCGGCCTTCCAGAATTAATTTACCGACCACAAACTTTACTAAATTGGAGGCCACCGCAAAGCATAAGCCTTGTCCTGGTAATATTACAGCGGTATTGACACCAATTACCCGGCCAAAGGAATCTACCAAAGGGCCGCCGGAATTACCAGGATTAAGCGCTGCGTCTGTTTGTATCACATCGTCAATTAATCTGCCATTTTGTGTGCGAAGGGTTCGCCCCAAAGCACTTACTACCCCGGCAGTCACGGAATATTGAAACCCGAATGGATTGCCGATGGCTATAGCAATTTGGCCAACCTGCAGGGCGTTGCTATCGCCAAAACGAGCAGGACTCAGGTTATTGGCATCAATTTTAACGACGGCGATATCAGTGGCCGGATCGTCGCCAATGATTCGGGCTTGAAAACTTCTGCCATCTGGTAAGCTTGCTTCTATGTAGGATGCACCATTTACAACATGGCTGTTTGTAACTACAAAACCATCCGTACTGATAACAAAACCACTCCCGGATCCCGTGTTCTGGCCGTTTCCGTTTTGAGCAGTGCCCCTCTTATTCTGAAGGATTTCAACTTTTTGTACTTTTAAATGTGCTACAGCGCCACTTACTTGCCTGGCTACACCAGACACGGTTTTTGAATAGGTATCCATTAAGGCACCATCTGAATCAGCGGCCAATTGCGGAGCAGAAGTAGATGGTACTGAAGTCCATTCTTCTGATGCGAGGAAATCAAACATGATAAATAGGTTTTGGAAAAAATGGCGGGCTTAGGCCTTTTCCACACTCAAGGCGATAATTGTGCCAGAGACATTTTGGCAGTTAAGTTTTGTTGCTCCCTTTCGCCTCGGCACTGAAATTTAAACACGCTTTCTTAATGTTTTACCTCAGCCCAAAAGTCACATTTTTTACTTCTGTAAAAAATCGCATGGCATCCCAGCCACCTTCCCTGCCCACCCCGGAATTTTTTATGCCGCCAAAAGGTGTGCGCAAATCGCGCAACATCCAAGTGTTGACCCACACAATACCGGCTTGCAGGTTTGAAGCCAGGTATTGGGATCGCTTTAGATTATTTGTCCACACGGTTGCACTCAGTCCGTATGGCGTAGAGTTAGCCATCTCAAGCGCTTGTTCATCGGTTTCAAAAGCGTGTATCGTAACTACTGGCCCAAAAATTTCTTCCTGATTAGTACGGCAATTTGCAGGCAAGCCTTCAATTATCGTTGGAGCTATATACCATCCTTTGTCAAGTGGGGCCGGTAATTGAAGGGCTGATCCGCCAGCAAGTATATGGCCACCTTCTTCTTTTGCCAAGTCTATACAACCCAATACTTTTTCAAAATGTATTTTTGATACCACAGCACCCAGGTTGCTCTCTGGATTTTTTGGGTCGCCCACTTTTAGATTTTTTACCCGTTCGATAAAGTCGGTTTTGAATTTTGTATAGATGCTTTTTTCAACATAAATTCTGGAGCCACAAAGACAAATTTGGCCTTGGTTGTTAAAGGATGAACGGACGGTTGTTTCCAGCATCTTTTCATAATCACAATCCGCGAATATTAAATTTGGATTTTTTCCGCCCAATTCCAGGCTCAATTTTTTAAACATTGGCGCCGCAATCCGGGCTATCTCTGAGCCGGCCCGGGTGCTTCCGGTGAACGAGATGGCTTTTATTTGAGGATGTCGCACTATGGCTTCTCCGGCTTTTGGCCCTTGCCCATGTACGATATTAAGTACACCGTGTGGTAATCCTGCGGCCGTACAGATGTTCCCCAAAAGATAGGCGGTTAAAGGGGTTACTTCTGATGGCTTTCCTACGACGCAGTTTCCTGATGCCAAAGCAGGCGCAATTTTCCAAGTAAAAAGATATAGCGGAAGATTCCAGGGGGAAATACATCCTACTACGCCCAAGGGTTGCCGTAGTGTATAGCTAAGAGACTCAGGTGTATGATGACTTTCCGAAGCAAAGTGTAAAAGGGCTGTGGCAAAAAACTTAAAGTTGAGCGCGGCCCTTGGTATATCTACTGTGCGGGCAGTATTGATAGTTTTTCCAGAGTCTGCACTTTCTGCTGCAGCAAGCTCGTCAAGGTTCTGCAGGATGCCATCAGACACGGCACGAAGTATGTCGTGCCTATGGTCGAGTGATAGTGATGCCCAGTTAGGGAATGCCGATGTTGCGGCGCGGACGGCCAACTCCACATCTTCTAAATCTGAATCCGGTATTTTTCCAGAAAGGGTTCCATCGGCAGGGCAGAAATTGTCAATGTACTTCCCGGATACAGGCGGCACATATTCTCCATTGATATAATTTTGAATGATCTGCATTTTTGTATTTTAAACAAAGGCGAAGATAGGGGAATAATAAATGTCGCTCCTTCTTGGCACGGACAAAGCAGTAGTAACCGATTTAATGTTCCACGTGGAACAACTTACTGGTGCCAAAAAGTAAATCTCTCAAGTGTAGCAAGGTTTGATGCGTGATAGCAATATTCTCAACAAAGGGAGATCCACCCAAGGTTGAAGATTTACATCAATCACTCCTGAAATGACGCACCGTATTTTATAGAGTATTCCCGCCTCTCCAGTCCTATTTGAAATTTTGTTCCACGTGGAACATTAGAGCGGGTTTAAATTTTAGTTACGATAATTTCTACCCGGCGGTTTTTTGACCTAAGTTCTTCGGTATTGTTATCGTTGATTGGATATTTTGGTCCCCATCCTTTTGTTTCAATTCGCGATGAAGCACATCCTTTTTCTATCAAAAAACTACGGATTGATCCTGCTCGTTCCTCTGAAAGCCGGTATAAATCTTCAGCCTTTCCTATATTGTCAGTGTGCCCTTCTATCCTAATTTGAAGGTTTGGCGTTTCTAAAAGAATGCTTGCCAGTCTTTCCAACTCACCATAGGACTCTTCTAAAATAATGGATTTTGATTGCTGAAAGAAAATTGGCCTCAATTCAATTTTCGCGTTAAGTTCCAAAGGGTCAAGCAGTAAATCAACATATTGCTCCCGAAAATAGTAGTAGTCTCGCCGAAAAAGCACCTCTTCCGTTTGACCCGAAAACCCGCCTTTTTCTGGGGTAAGGTCAAATTTTACCCCTTTTGGTATTTTTAAACGAAAGGTTCCCACTGGCGCCGACAATACATTGTGCGGGTCGCCGGAAGCCCCATAATATACCCGACTATTAGGGATCAACTCCCGGGTTTTGCTGTTCAAAATTCGGCCTACTACTTCCAATTCGGTTGCTTGTGGTGGAGCTATCCGAACCCTATAAATATCACTATTTCCTTCCCGCTTAGAAGTGAAGTAAAGAAATCCGGAGCTCATGTTGAAATAGGGTTGACTATCATCAAACTTCGAATTCATTGGTTCAAATAGCAAGGCGGGTGAGGACCAGTTTTTCCAGCTATCGTCCAATCGGCGTGATGTATAAAGGTCATTGCCACCAGCACCGCCAGTTCTGGTTGAAGAGAAAAACAAGGTTTCGTTATCTTCAGACAAATATGGGGTGGTTTCCCGTCGTTCAGAGTTTATCACGTTGCCAAGGTGTTGAGGTGATCCCCATTTGTTTTCTCCTTCACGAAAACAGACGTACAAATCCATATCACGGGAATCAGAACGGATGGCGGAAAGAATCAGGATTTTGCCATCAAAACTCATGGTCAGGCTCACATCAGAAGTAATGGTGTAATAATCTGTTATCTCTACTGGTTTTGGAAAACTCCAGCCAAGGCTATCTGAAGTACGTTTTACCAAAGAAAAGCCTCGATCCATATTACCATTGCGTTCAAATTGGTTGATGACATAAAACGCATTCGGGTCTGGTGTGATGGTTACCATACTATTGGGCAAGGCGTTGTTCAGGGGATAACCGGGATGACTTACCACTGAAAAATCAAAAGAATCACCTTGCGCGATCCAGATATCCTGATTGAAAGCAGATTGCTCAGGGTTATAAATTGGCTTTCCCACAATTTGTGAATAGACATTTGCCAAGGCAGCAGGATATTTTTCTGGGGGGAGTTTTATTGCCATATCCACACTGTCAATTAGCAGTTTGCGATTGTATTCTGGATAAGCTACCCGTGTGAAATATAAAATTCTTCCGTCACGACTCGGAACAGGCGTTATTTCATCAAAGGAAGAGTTTATGGATGGCGGTAGTTTTTCCAGCACAAAATAATTGTAGTTTTGGGAAAAGCAGAAGCCAGAAAGAAATAAGAAGGCAAAAAGCAGGTACGATTTCATGTACAAAATTAAGAAAATAAAAAAAAGCGAGCCACCTCAGACGGGCAGATCGCTTTTCAAACGAAACTCATTTTTAACTATTATTCTTCGTCGCCCTCAAACGCAGAAAAATCAAATACTAATGAGAAGCGAAGCGTGTTATCCAATGGGTTGCGTTGGTTACTTGTGGGAACCAAATAGCTAAAGTTTAGACCAAAAATGTTGTACTTAACGCCCAGTCCAACACTAAAATACTTACGATTTCCTTTGGAGTAATGCTCCCGAAAATGGCCCATACGTACCGCGAACTGATTGTCGTACCAATATTCGGCACCAATTCCCACGGTTATTTCTTTCATTTCTTCTGAAAATCCTCCTGGCGCATCGCCAAAGGATTTGAATATTCCACGAACAGGCGAGTATTCCTTGTAGTCAACCACATTGTTTCCATCTGCATCTCCGAGGTCTGGACGAGGTGTTGGCACCAATAGTTTGTTGAAATCTGTGCTGAAAGTAATCGTGTTGAACTCATCCAGTTGTAGTTTCAAACCTGCACCAATGCCCAAATTGGTAGGAATATAATCGCGATTAACCGAATTGGTATAGGTTATTTTTGACCCAATGTTGCTGACGGCTGTTCCAAAAGTAAATTCGCCTTTTCGTTCACCCATTTTAATAGGAGATTTGTACGTCAGGGAAATATCCGCAGCACCTGCAACGCCAGGCCTTATTTCATTGCCCTCAACGATACGACCAGTAGCCAGGTTAGAGTAAATGAATTTAGCTCCGATTGCGGCAGAAAACTTTTCAGATAACTTACGGGCATATGCAGCGTTAAATTCAAATTCATTGGGGCGGCCTTGCCCTAGTGATTGGCCCGTCTCATCTGTAAATTCGATATCACCAAGCGAAAAATAGCGAAGGCTGGCGCCAATCGCTTGAAATTCGTCCAAACGGTAATAACCAGAAAGATAAGCGAGATAGACATCGTTCAAGCCCAGGTTCCGCATCCAAGGCGTATAAGTGGCTGATATGGACACTTTTTGGTCAGCAAATGCCAATTTGGAAGGATTGTAATGCATCCCGTTTGGATCAACAGAAGTAGCTATACCAACATCTCCCATTGCTCCACCCCGAGCGTCTGGCACGATGCGAAGGAAGGGTACTGCAGAGGTAACAGCATTGGCACACCGCTCTCCGGTAATGGGGTTGCTTCCATTGACGCATTTTGGCTCAATTTGCCCAAATAAGACGGTTCCTGTTAGCGTCATAGTCGCCATCAACAGCGACTTTGCAAGTAATTTCTTCATGATAATAATAAGCAAGTGAATTAGTTGTAATGTTTTGGTGTCGATTATTTTGTTACAGGCCTCAAAAGAGACATACAGGTTATTTTAAAATGACCAGTTTTTCAAAATCACTTTGGGCGGTGCTGCTTGCACCAGTAGCATCGGTTCCTCTTACTTTTACCCGGTAAAGATACACACCTCGAGCGAGCGGATCGCCGTATTCATCATTTCCATCCCATTGTACATCGGTTGATATACGGTAGCTGTCATTGTTCGCAATGGTTTGTTGTATCGTTTTTACCAAACGTCCGGATATACTGAATATACTAACCTGTACATCGAGTATTTGCCCGGCCAAATTGTGTTCAAACTGGAAATAGGTATTGGTTGTGAATGGGTTAGGGTAATTCAAAACATGTGCAAGGGCGGCTTTTCCATCCTCTGCCACTACAAATTCTGTATAGCCTTCGCCGGGGTTGTTGGCAATATCCCAGCCTTTGACCTGGAGCGTATGACGGCCGGTGCTCAGGTTGCGCAAGGGGTAAATGGCTTGACCTTTTCGAGCATCGCCCGGGGCGCTTTCATAAAATTCATTGAGCACCAGCGTTTCCAATACATTGCCATCCAAAACGGCCGTCAGATCGTGCCCAATACTCGTTCCTGTAACATTCATACCATAATCGTCCACACATTTCACCATAACTTTTGGGTTATTATCGGTTATTCCGCCAAAAGCAAAAGCATCGGTATTTAGAAATGCCTGTACGGTGGGAGGCGTGTCGTCTTGTACCAAACCGGCATTGCCTCCTACTACTATATTTTCATCTCCCCCTGCTGCGTCAAACGGTGTCCCGTTTTCAGCATAGTAACTGATTTTACCTTTTCCGTAGGCATAATTAATGTCTTTAGGAACCACAAAATTGACCCTGAACGTGTCATTGATAACCTGAGCACTGCCCTTGAACAAAATATTGCGTTGAACTTTGAAATTTCGCACAGGGCTACCAGGGTCTTGACCTAAAGTTTGGAGCGTTTGCGCTTTGTCAAACACCGAGACAAAAACCCGGCCATTAAAATCGTTTAGCAAGGTGCCGTCAATATCGGTTACTACCCCTTCAATTTCTACGGGCATGAGTGCTCTAATCGTGTCTGGCTGATTTAAGACCACAGCATGACCGTTTATTTTGGTTGTCCTTACACGATGTTCAGGCAGGGCTAGTTGCATGGAAGGATC
The DNA here is from genome assembly GCA_046160345.1 of Saprospiraceae bacterium. Classification (GTDB taxonomy): domain Bacteria; phylum Bacteroidota; class Bacteroidia; order Chitinophagales; family Saprospiraceae; genus M3007. The sequence goes on along the minus strand of JBJXGO010000213.1, from coordinate 49,052 downwards.
ACCCAAAAGGGTAAAACGGCGAGCATTGCGAACATCGCTGGTCAACGCGTTTTTTGAATCTTTCAGCACGTCACCAATGCTGCGGTATTTTCCGTCAATGCGTTGGAATATATAGTCTTGTACAGCATCCGTTAAGTCTTCATTTCCAGCAATATATACAGATCTTACCGTGGTAAACAGCCCGATCGCTCCGGAGTTTATTTTTAAAAATGCCTGTTCGCCACCAGTTATGGTAGTATAGTCATCATATCCGCCAAAAGTACAGGTAGCGGTGATGAGCAGTGGGTACCGATTTGGGTTGTCCCAGCCCGCAATGTCATTATTGTCCACTACCCGCTCCTGCGACAATCCTCGAGGCCCTCCATGACCGATGTAATTGGCAACAAGGATGCCCTTGAATATTTCAGAATTGATGGCAGCCTTAGCATCCGGGAATCTTTGTCCTGCAGAAGTAGCTATCTGTTGATAAGCATCGAAATAGATTTTATTGATGTTGAACCAAGATTCTGCCTCGATATTTTCTGTAGCAAGTTTGTCTGCCTGGTTGATGTGGGCATTTCCGTCTTCATCATCGGCGATATATGACGTGCGCAAATGCCAATCGCCGAGTGTAGCTGGATCTTTGTCATAGGCAATAATTTTGTCCACCAGTGCACGAGCCTCTTCAGCTGTTTTACAAACAAAACGACCTACTGCAATATCAAGAGCACCGGTTAGCGAACCACTTTCATCAGGACTTAGTAGCGCGAAAAAGTCGTCTGATGGAAAGGCATCAATGGGACTGAAGGATTCCGCCGTTTCGAAGGCAGGGATAAAATCCTTGTTGTCTTCGCTGCTTGTATTGTTTTTCGGGTCGAAAGAGGCATCACCAAACAAGAGTAAAAATTTAAATTTGTTAGGGTTTCGATCCAAAAGCATTCTTGCAAAGTCACGAATAGCACTCGGGTCTTTAGCCCCGGAAGAAAACTCGTTGTAGAGTTGGTTTACATCTACTGCGGCTACATCCAAGCCAGAGTATGTGCGGCGGTGTTCAGCAAAACGCGAGGCTTCTACTTGAAAATCAGGGTGATAGATAATGGCAAAATCGATATTTTCGAGCCCGTGCAAGTTTTGGTTTGCAATTTTTCCTGCCACCTTTTCAGGTTTTGGAAGACTGGCAGGATCGGTAAATGCAACAAAGTTTCGAAGAACCCCAAGTGTTGATGCACCAAATTCTACTACCCCTCCATTTTGGTTTTTTTGTTGGATAAAGGGTGTTTGTGGATTTGTAACATCCCAGATGTTAGTATTAGCGCTTGCTCCCGAAATTCTAAAAATAGCCGAGGATTCGGAAAGGGTTTTTAAATCACGAAATTCCAGAATCGAACCGACCATGGCCAATCGACGGCGGGCGTTTATTTCAATATAATCTAACCACCCTTCACTTTGCGCACCGACTTCCGGGTATATCACATTTGCTTTGAAGGCATCTACGCTGCCTTGAATATTGCCAGTTAGGACAGCATTGGAAGCAAAACTCGCATCATTATTGGATACGGTGACCCCAGAGATTGTTTTTGAGAAAGTGCTGCCGCCTACCTCCAACCGCACAGATTGGCTAACACTGCTTCTGCCAGCAAATTCGCAGCGTACACGGGCTGTACTGCCAACTACGATGTTGGGAAAATTGAAATCAAATTCTTGTTGCCGGGACTGATAAAAATAACTTCCAAACCAGCGTTTTCCAGAACCTTGAGAACTGGAATTGAAATGAAGTAAGTTGTGTTTTTCTTCCTCAACTCTTTGATAATCATCAAACTCTTCGGTAACATAACTAGCCGGAACACTCGGTATTTCAGAAATTCTGAGTCCAAATCCATCGCCTGTTTTGATAAAGTACCAAGCGTTTAAATCGTAAAGATTGAGGCGAACAGTCAGTTCGGGATCCGTTGCGTGCGGACGGTAGATCCAGGGGCGAGGCCCTACTGCATAGAAAAGAATATAATCGCCGACATCAAATTTACCATCCTGCTCTCCAACAATTTGAATGGTATTTTCAACTAAATCGTCAGGTCGTGTATCACTGTTTTTTTCAGGCAACATGGCGCCTCCATTTCCAAAAAGTCGTATAGTTCGAGGGTCAATATTATCCAGGTCGCTTATGCCCAGTTCATTTTTTAAAAAAGAATAATCCAGTTTGTAAACACCGTTTTTATCTACCCCAAATTTAAAAACATTACCACTGCTCAGAGCGGAAGTATAGGTAAACCCATCGCGGTTGCTGGCTGGTGTGGGCGGAATTGCTAAAGGTGTTATGCTTACATTGAGCGTAAAAGATCTGGCGCGTTCAAAGGAATTACCCACTTTTCGGACTGGGATAAACTTGATGCGTCCAAAAAATTGATTGCGCTCCTGCTCAACCAATGTTTTGATTTCCAAACCATTACTTAAAAAGATATCGTCACTGGAAGATTTTTTGGTATAAGATTCCCATTGTACCGAAGCAACATCAACAACAATATTGGATTTGCCAGGAATAACAAATCGCTCCGAGAAAAGTGGGAGCGAACGAGCGTCGTCTCCAAAAGAACAGCCTTCGAATTTCCAAACTTCAAATGGCGAGCCATCAGCGAGCATATAGGTGCTGGGCGAGCCGGACCATTCCAGGGTTCGTTGCAGAGTAAACGAATTTTGGGAGCTCAAGCCCAGGGAAGCGAGCGAGAAAAGAAATATAAATAGTTGATTTTTCATATCCAAAATTCAATTTTTATGTGTGCGGTGAAAGGACGCAAAGCTGAGCAGGCTGGTTGCCTACACAAATTCCCTTTCTTTGTGCTAAAAAAAATTTGCTGTGCGCGCATTACCCTTTTTCTTTCTATTGATTTTCTTGTTTGCCTGTGGCACTTCAAGCAAAGAAAACATAAGCGACTATTATTTTCCAGTAAAAGAACTTCGGGCCGGAAAAGTTTACGAATATCTGGTGTCGCAAAACGACTCGGTAATACCCGAATATTGGTATTATCGAACTTTTGTGCGGGATAGCGGGCTTTTTTTAATGGGGACATACTATAATCACCGTTTTCAAATCGGGCAAATTATTAGAGAAAAAATTACAAAAAGTGGAGCCTTGGCCAAAGAGTGCCATCTTTATGAAGCCGATTCTAATCCAGAAACGGAGGGTGGGCAAATACATACAACGACCGTGATCGAGGCGCCGAACAAATTCCCGTTTGGGGTCAGCGACTCATCAGGTGTTTTTTTGTTCAAACTCAAATTTCATCTTCCGGACGAGCCTAAGACAACGATATACGTAGAACGGAAACGTCGATATTTGGGCAAGGCGCCTGATTTTGAATTTGATGGGAAAAATTATAAATGCATCCGGTTTGATCTTCGCGAGACCATTGGTAATGAAAAAGAAGGGATACCAGAGGTAAGAGCGCGGGGGGTGGAGTGGTATGCCAAGGGCTTGGGACTTGTTTATTATCGAAAAGTATATGGTGATGAGAGTTTCAACATGGAAGCAAGATTGACAGATATTTTCACCATGTCGGAATTAGAAAAAAAAGCCAGCTCCGTTTTTGAGGAATAGACCGTAGAAAACTTGAAAGATTTCTTACTTGATTAGGCAACCACAATGCTTGAAATGGCATCTTTTCTCACCCCGTAATTTCGGGGTGCGGCCTTAAAACCTCCGCATTTTTGAATCCAAACCTGCTTTGCAAGATTATTAACATGAAAAATATTTGGAAAATAGCCCTTGCGGGCACGATGCTGCTGTGTTTAGTAGCCTCATCCGCATGTGTCACTACCAAAAAAAAGGGACAAGAGACCAGTAAGGCAAAAAAGACTTACCACTCTTTTACCAATAAGTACAATTATTGGTTCAACGCGGACGAACTCTTCCGGCTCACCACAATTAAACTTGAAGAGCAGTATAAGGACAACTACAGCCAAATACTTGAAGTCTATCCTTATGCAGCCGCCGACCCCGGTACGGTACGTACTGAATTGGACAATGTTATCCAAAAATCTGCAAAAGGTATATCGCTGCACCGCCCAGGTCGTTGGACGGACGATAACTATGGCTTAATGGGAAAAGCGCAGTTCCTAAAGCGCGACTACGAGACTGCTGAAGCTACCTATAAATTTATTCGTGAAGAACAGGATCCGAGGCGAACATCCAAAACCAAACTAAAGTCTGGCAAATCTTCCAAGAAAAAAATTGCTGAAAAAAAGAAAACGGCTTCTGAAAAAAAGAAAAAAGCGGCTGCAGAAAGGAAGAAAAAAGCGGCTGCGAAAAAAAAGGCCGCTGCTGCTGCGAAAAAGGAGCGCCAAAAAAACAAGAAGAAAAAATCAGGGGAGAAAACCAAAACAGAAACCAAAACAACTAGCACTCCTACGGAGCTTCCAAAAAACAGCGAAGAAATAGAGTTAAAAGGTCAAAACCCGTACGATCAGCCATTTGGGCGTACTCACGACTTTCCATCTTCGATGGTTTGGTATGGGCGCACCCTTACACAGCGGGATAAATATGATGAGGCAGAATTCCTTTTTCGTGAACTTTGGGAAGACCGAAACTTTCCTCTCGAACAACAGGACGAACTCGCCACAGCTGAAGCATATTTGTTTATCAAGCAAAAACAATACGATAAAGCTATTGCTCCACTTGGTAAGGCCATAGAACTGGGCGACAGTAAAAAGGAGCGAGCACGGCTTTCCTTCATTCTTGCCCAAATCCATGAAAGGCTGGGCCATCACGAGGAAGCTTACGCGGCGTACGAAAAGGTGCTGCGCAACCGACCTAAATACGAAATGGAGTTCAATGCCCGACTTCAGCAAACCTCTGCAGGATGGGCCAATGGAAAAATCAACAGCGAATCGGCACTGAAAATATATGACCGAATGCGCAATGATGATAAAAATCTGGAATACCGTGACCAGATATACTTCGCAATGGCAGATATTGCCTTGCATGACGGGCAAAAGAAGGTAGGAATTGATTACCTGCGCAAGTCTGTGGCTTTTAACAAAAACAATACGACACAAAGGGCCGAATCCTATCTTAAGCTCGCAGATATTTATTTTGAAGAGGAGCAGTTTGTTCAGGCAAAGGCTTATTACGACAGCACACTTACAGTTTTGCCTGCTGAAGACGAACGCCGCCAACGTGCCTCAAACTATGCCACCAATCTAAAGGATATTGCACGCCTTATCCAGACCATTGAGGCAAATGACAGCATTGTACGCATTTTTAGAATGAACGTTGATGAACGAAAAGAATTCGCCAAAACAATAAAAAAGCAACGCGAAGCAGCCTTAGCCGCCTCTATAAAACCGGCGGCAGGAAATGTCGGCCCAGCAAAAGCGCCTGCACCCATGGCTGGTGGCAAAGCGTCATCCTTCTATTTTTACAATGAAACCTTTCTGAAAAAGGGAAGAAAAGACTTTACTCGTAACTGGGGTGATCGCAAACTGGACGACAACTGGCGGCGCAGAAATAGAATCGCTGCAGGAGGCAATGAAGATTTGTCTAAAGTGGACAGCACTCGAACAGATGCATCCACAGATGCCGAACTTAAAGACATCTTTGCAAATATTCCTGCATCAGAAGCCGAACTTTCGGTCATTCACCTGGCTACTTATGAAGCCATGTATCAACTCGGAACACTCTTCCGCGACCGGTTACAGAACAACCGGCGGTGCACCGGAACACTTGAAGAGATGCAGGGGAGGTACCCAGATACGGCCCGGTACGAAAAAGAAACCTGGTATTATTGCTATTTGGCATTTAAGGACTTGAAAAACCAGGAGCGGACCCAATTCTACTACGACAAATTGATCGAAAAATATCCCAAAAGCGCCTATGCTCGTACGCTCAGCGATCCCAACTTCCTGAATGCTACCAAGGAACGAGAGCGCGAACTCAACAAATATTACGAAGAAACTTATGGCCTTTTCCAAAAAGGAGGTTACAAAGAAGCGTTTGACCGCTGTGAAGACGCTCCCAAAAAATACGGCTCCCAAAATCCGCTTGCTGCCAAGTTTTCCCTTTTGAGTGCCCTGTGTACAGGCAATCTCAATGGAAATGAAGCATATTGTGCGGCTTTGGAGGGGGTCATAAAACAATACCCGGAAAGTCCGGAGGATACTCGTGCCAAAGAAATAGCGCGTTTGCTTGGTTGCAAAGGCTTTGAGGTGGAGGAAAAGAAAAAAAGTGAAACTCCGGTTGACGACGGGTTTACACTGGAGGATGACAAACTACACTACTTTATCATTGCGCTCAGCGGAGACGGATTCCGTTTAGATGAGGTAAAGGCAGCTGTATCAGATTATAACAGCGAATTCCACAAGGCAGAACAACTTAGAATTTCCAATATTTTCCTCGGAACAGATACAAACACCCCCATTGTAGTCATTCGCAAATTTGACAACAAAGAACAGGCGATGCGCTATTATAACGAGGTCAAATCTCAAAAGGATTTTTTGGGTGAATCAAACAAAAAACCCTATAACAAGGAGATGTTTGCAGTAACTCAGGAAAACTATCGACGAATTTTGAAAAACAAGACCCTTGACCGTTACAGGGAGTTTTTTGAAGAAAACTATTTGAAAAAATAAAACAATAATCAGGTAGTGATAATAATGGGAGTTTTCAGATATGTGTAGCACAATAAACCCATGTATTGATGTGCCACACATTTCTGATTCCCTCATTCTGAAAATTCCATCAATTTAGGGACCTCGAGGCACAAGGGTTTTTTAACCTTGTGCCTCGATCTTTATTTACCGTAATATGGCAAAATTCAAACTGACACTAGAGTACGATGGATCACGATATGCCGGTTGGCAACTCCAAAAAAATGAAAGATCCATTCAAGGGGAGATTTTGCAAGCTGCCGCTAAAATATTTGAAAACCAACCGGTTGAAATTTATGGTGCTGGTCGAACAGACGCCGGGGTACATGCTCGTGGACAAGTTGCCCATTTGGCAGTTGCCAATACAAGGCTCAGTCCAGAGCAAATCAAAATAAGCTTAAATGACGAACTTGGCCACGCCATCAATATTTTACAGGTTGAAAAGGCGCATCCAAAATTTCATGCACGGCACGATGCCCGTAGCCGTACTTATACCTACCAAATTTCAAAAAGGCGGGATGCGTTTGGGAAAAAATTTGTTTGGTGGGTGCGGGACCCGCTTGACCTTCGCGCCATGCGCAACGCAGCAGCTCGTCTCGAAGGGTTTCACGATTTTCGTTCTTTTGGCGCCACAGAAAAAGCAGACCAAAGTACGCTTGTTGACCTTGACCGGGTGGAAATTAGAGAAGATACCGACCGAATTTATATTCAAATCACGGCCTCTCATTTTCTTTGGAAAATGGTGCGGCGTATTGTTGGAGTACTGGTAGAAGTGGGGCGCGGCAAGATGGATGGACAAAATATTGAAACATTTTTGAAAACCAATTCCAGTGAACCCGCTCGTTATACCGCTCCGCCCAGTGGTCTTTTTTTGGAGCAGGTGGATTATTGATTTGGGCCGCCTCAAAACAAAAAAGCCCCCGCTCCAAACTTTTGGTGCGAGGGCTTGGGGGAAGCAATATTTGATTAGAAACGTGCTTCCAGAGCCGTTTTTGCGCTGTATTGCAGGATGTTATGCAAAACAGTGGGTGAAGGATAGAACTGTACTTTTGGAAGTTGTGCTTTTGCAAATAATAGGGCGTTAAAATCGGCATTGATTTCAACGTTTTCTTCTATCATTTGAGCCATTTCCACAGCGTCTCCAGCAGAAAGTTCTCGGTAAAGAAATTGCACCATTTGTGCATCGTATGTGTAGGTTTCTTCCATAGGCATCGTGCCGAATTTTGGCTTGTAAGTTATTGAAAATTTGTACCTAAAACACTTGCATGGGCTGTGTTATTGCATTTCCAGGAAGAATATTTTCGAATTTAACATCAAACATTGTAAAGGGATATTTTAGCCCGCCGTCGATGAGCCTATTTGCCTACTTTTGCAAGCCAAAATGGGGGTCGGAATAGGTTTAACACGACAAAATTGGGGCGTGTTAAAAAAGTGTGCCACGCGATTATTAAACCCCCAGGAATTTCTGCCCATTGCTCCATCATAATGAAAAGAGGAGAACAGATCGAACAAGTCCTGCACAACCTTGCATCGCCAAAGCGAGGGCATACGTTTTGGGGTATGGTTGTGTGGTTGATTGTAGCTTCCATTTTACTTTGGGCAAAACACAGTGCGTGGCTTAGCAATCCCAATGACATTATGTTTGCCAAAAGCCCGGATAGTTTTAAAAACTATTTGACCTCTGCCTGGCATGTGCAACATGGCTCAAGTTATGTCCATTTTGGAGGTATGAACCACCCTTTTGGTGAACATATTCTTTTTAGCCCCAATCAACCGATTGTAAGTGTAGCTATGCAGTGGTGGAGTCGAAATGTGGATGATTTGAGCGGGCATGAAATTGGCATAATCCACTTGTTGCTGGTAATTTCCATCGTTTTCGGAGTTTTGATAATTTATTTATTGCTTCGAAAACTGCACCTGCCCGTTTGGTATGCAGGGTTGGCGGCATTGGGCATCGCATTATTATCGCCACAATACAATTATTTTGAAGGGCAGTTTGGTCTTTCGCATATTTGGGTGCTGCCGATGCTTTTACTCCTGCTCTGCAGATATGAAGAACGCCAGAGCAGGCGGTATCAAAGCCTTTTGATAGGAATACTTATTTGGTTTGCTGCCCAATTCCACTTTTATTATCTGGGTATTTCGGCCATTTTTTTGGGGTTTTATACCTTGTTCCAAATCATGCTCCGCTTTTCCTGGCGCAACATTTGGACCCGTTTAAGCCATTTGACGGTTATGGTTTTGTTGCCGTATGCTGCACTGAATATCTGGGTTCATTGGTCGGATTATTGTTCTGACCGTCCAGTAGCACCCATTGGGTTTTCGGATCACCTAGGGCGTTGGGAAGGAGTTTTCTTACCCTACCACTATTTTCCGGTGCAAGAGTGGATTCATAAGTACTTTAACCAAGTTAATGAACTTGAGCTAGAGGCGCAATCTTACATAGGGTTGGTGGCAACTGTTTTTACGCTTTGGCTTTTGTTTAAGCGACGTTTTCGGCTTTTTGAACCAGAATGGGATCAGGCAGCCTACCATAGGGTACACAAAAACTACCTGAGAGGTATCTGTTTTTCGGCATTTGCAATATTGCTCTTCAGTTTGGGCATTCCTTTTTCAATAAACGGGCTAAGCTGGATGGCTGATTATCTCGGCCCAATTCGACAATTCAGGGGGCTTGGACGATTTGCCTGGGGCTTTTATTATCCGATCAATATTTTGATCTTCTATATTTTATGGAATAAAAACAGACGACTGGAAATATCTGAAAAATGGATGGCTATTGTAAAAAGGCTATCTACAACACTTGCAAAATATTTTCCTGGTGCTGTAAAATGGGGCCTTGTGCTTATGCCACTCCTTGTCTTGTGTGCGGAGGCATATTATTTTCAAAAACCTAAAACGCTGCAATTGATGCCAAACCTTACACAGCGTAGCGTACTGGCATCTTCACCCGATCATTGGCTTAACAAGGTGGACTTTGGTCGCATTCAAGCACTTATGCCCCTGCCTTATTACCATGTTGGTTCTGAAAACCTTTGGCTGGAGGCCTATTACCCACTTTTTCAGAAAGTACAATATACGGCCTTGCAAACGGGCGTGCCAGATATGGGCGTAAATATGAGTCGTTCAGCAGTGGGGCGTATGGTCAAATCCGTACAATTTGCCCTTACTGCTTGCGAGGCTCCAGCGATTTTGTCGGAACTACCCGACAACCGCCCTATTGCACTTATGATTGAACCGAGTTATTGGGAAGAAGTACAGATAAAATATAAACACCTTGTCAGTAAAGCAAACCTGATTTACCAGGGGCCGGAACTCAGGATTATGACCATCGTTCCTGATAGCGTACGATCGTGGTCGCAACAAGAGACCATAAACGTCTCTTCTGAAATGAATCGAATAGCAACAATTGATGTGGGAGGGGGATGGCATAGCGCTAGTTCGCCCATGTGGTATTCAAGTATAAACTTTGACTCAATCGTCACCAGCCAGCATATTTTTCAAGGTAATGGGGCGGGTGAAGGCAAAACCGGGGACACGACCTGGATTTGGCAGAAACCTATACCGAAAGGGAAGTATGTTTTTAGCATCTGGATAAAAGCAGACGAAGATATGGGCTTGAGGCAGGAATTAAAGATCGTGGAAAACAGCCAATTGGAGAATTATTTTGAAGCTAGAAAAATACCACTGGAAATTAAGACAATTGTGAAGGGTTGGGCATTGTTGGAGGGAATAATTGATGTTGAAAAAAAGAACTCTACCGTGGGTGTTTTCATCCGCCACGAGCAAGGAAACGCTACTTTTTGGTACGACGAGGTGTTGATTAGAGATGCCCGATTCAATTTATATCGCCGGGAACCACCATGGGTTGTTCAAAATAATTATTGGTACAAACTGGCCAATAACGGGTCAAATAAAAACTGAGGACCCGATAACCACACTTTTGTCAACACGTATGCAAACATTATTAAAAAGTGCCCGCATTTTCGATGGCAGATCTGAAAGCCGGGCACAAGATATCCTGATAGAAAATGGTCTTATAAAATTGATATCTGACCGGATTCCAGTGCCCCAAGAAGCCAAAATATGGGAGTCCCCAAATCTCTGTGTTTCGCCCGGCTGGTTGGACCTGGGAGTCTATGCGGCCGATCCAGGGTTTGAACATCGCGAAGATTTATACACTACAGCCGCGGCCGCGGCGGCTGGCGGGTTTACATCGGTAGCCTGTTTTCCAAACACAGATCCGGCCATTCATACAAAGTCAGAGATCTTGTATGTAAAAAACAAAGCGGCAGTCTTGCCCGTTCAGGTTTATCCTATTGGCGCCATATCACAAGGCTGCGAGGGAAAAGATTTGGCCGAACTTTTTGATATGCATGCCGTTGGTGCAATTGCATTCAGTGATGGCAAACGCTCTGTGCAAGATGCGGGACTTTTGCTTCGCGCATTGCAGTATGCCAAAGCTTTTAATGGTTTGGTAATCAATGTGCCCCACCACAAAACAATCGCTGCTGGAGGACAAATACACGAGGGATTGATGAGCACCACCTTAGGACTTAAAGGCCTTCCCGCTCTTGCAGAAGAGCTAATGGTGCAACGCGACCTGAGCCTTCTCGAGTATTCTGAAGGACGGCTGCACATTCACCTTATCTCTACAGCCAAAAGCGTCGAACTTATAAGAGCAGCAAAAAGGGCTGGTTTGTCTGTCACTTGTTCCGTAGCCGTTGCAAATCTGTGTTTTACGGACGAAAAACTAGCAAACTTTGATTCCAATTGGAAAATAGTGCCTCCACTGCGAAGCAGTACTGATACCGCCGCATTAGTAGAAGGCCTGTGCGATGGTACGATTGATTTTATTTGCTCCAATCATACTCCATGGCATGAAGAAGCGAAAAACCAGGAGTTTAGCTATGCAGAGTTTGGAATGATTGGAATGGAAACCGCTTTTTCGCTTTGCCGGACATTTTTAAACAAAAAACTGAAAATCAATGATTTGGTTGAAAAACTGAGCCTCGGTGCACGCCGTGTATTGAAGCTGGAAGTTCCAAAAATTGCTCAGGGGGAACGCGCAGACCTGACCGTTTTTGATCCGGATGCAGCGTGGGTTCTGGAAGAAAAAGATATTCGCTCCAAATCCAAAAACACACCCTTTATTGGCCAAAAATTCCAGGGAAAGGCCCTGGTGATAATAAATGGCAAATAACAGGTTGAAAGGAGACATTCTCTCGGCCAGAAACCTTAACCTTGAAACAACCCACTAAAATGCATGCACGCCAACCTTCTCTGCTTGATTGGTTTTTAATGATATTTCTTGCGGTGATTTGGGGAGCATCGTTTTTATTAATCAAGCGCTCTGTAGCCATTTTCAGTCCTGTACAAATGGCGATGTGGCGTATGGTGTTTGCTACCGTATTGTACCTGCCCATTGCGGCCGCATACTGGTCGAAGATCGATTGGCGCCGCTGGAAACCTTTGTTCGTGGTGGCATTTTGTGGTTCGGCTTTCCCCAATTTCTTTTTTGCAGTGGCCCAGCAACATGTCAACAGCAGCTTGGCTGGAGTGCTCAATTCCCTCACTCCACTCTTTACGCTAGTAATCGGGACGGCGTTTTTTTCCATGCATTTTTCACGTGAAAAAGTGTTAGGCGTAATTATCGGCTTGGCTGGAGCGGTGTTGCTGGTGCTTTTTAATGCCAGTAGTGGCGTGTCGGGAAACGCCTTTTTTGCGGGGCTTTGTGTACTTGCCACGATTTGTTACGCAATAAATGCAAACACAGTAAATACCCACCTGAGGGATATGCCGCCTGCTGGTATCGCATCGGCTGCTTTTATTGTTACTGGTGGAATATTTTTGGTTGGGTTGTGGCTTTCAGGAGGTTGGGCGGTGGCTTGGCAACATCCTGAAGGAATAATAGGCTTGGGATACATTTTCTATTTGGCAGCGGTGGGCACCGTAGTTGGCTCGATCATTTATTATCTGTTGTTGCAACGTACCAGTGCAATTTTTGCTACTTCTGTAACGTATCTTTTGCCCATTGGAGCAATTGCGTTCGGGGCCTTAGACGGGGAAACCATTGGCATTGTTGATGCTATTGGGACGGCCGTAATTTTACTGGGTGTTTACCTGGCAAGAAAATAGGCCGTTACTGCTTTAGGAGCCCATTTAATTCCTCGAACAAATCATTTATTGACTTTTCCACAGGATATTTTTTATCGCCCCACACCACGCGGCTTACCATGTCTCCCTCCAGAAGTTCAATAAAGTAATAGATATTTCCAGGATGGTTATATTCTAATTTAGCAAGGCCAAGTTCCTCCGCGGTTTTGAAAAGTGTCTTGGCTTTTTTGCCCTTAGTTTTTCCAGACAACAAGACGGTTCCCATGATGTCCCGATTGAAAATTTGACCATTGTCGCACAATATTTGGGCGGATTCTTTCCCGACAAAACCACCTCCGGTACCCCAACGGATCTGTTTATCGGAGAGTTTATCGGCAGTATATTTGGTCTGTTTGCAGGAAAACCAAAGAACGGATGTGGCTAAAATTACTAAAGAAAAAAAGAGAAGTTTCATTGAAAATCAATTCGATAAAGGGTGAATATTGGTTTTGAGCGATTCGGTATACGGTCTATTAAATAAAATTATTCCACCAAATCCTTCCCGATATCGCGCCGGAAATATTTTCCTTCGAATTGGACCACCTTCGCATTTCTGTTCGATTTGCGCAATGCGCTCGGAATGTCTTTCCCAAGACTTGTAAGAGCTATGACTCGCCCTCCTGCCGTGACACATACTTTATCTTTAGCAGCAGTACCGGCGTGAAAAGCAATTCCATTTTTTATCTTGTCAAGCCCGGTTATAACTTTCCATTTTTCATATTCTCCGGGATATCCGCCACTGACCAGGAACACCGTGGTAGCACAGCGTTTGTGCGAGCGGATTTTTACACGAGCCAAAGTCCCTCGAGAGCAATGGTCGAATAATGCAACAAGGTCGTTTTTTAAGCGGGGTAGCACCACCTCTGTTTCCGGGTCGCCCATGCGGCAATTATACTCGATGACGAAAGGCTCACCGTTTACGCAGATCAGGCCAAAGAAGATAAAACCTTTGTAGGGAATTTTTTCTTTTTTCAACCCATCCACGGTTGGGCGGATAATGCGTTCTTCCACTTTAGCCCACAGTGTATCATTTACAAAGGGGACGGGACTTACAGCGCCCATTCCACCAGTATTTGGCCCCGTATCGCCTTCTCCAATCCGTTTATAATCTTTCGCCTCGGGTAATATTTTATAAGTATTTCCATCCGTCAACACAAAAACACTAAATTCTATACCACTTAAAAACTCCTCCACAACCACGCGAGCACTTGCAGCACCAAATTTTCCTTGCAGCATTTCCAGTAATTCGGCCTCGGCTTCAGCATGATTCTGACAAATCACCACCCCTTTTCCTGCAGCCAATCCATCGGCTTTTATTACAATGGGGAGCGTGTGGCTTTTCAAATAGGCCAAACCTGCGTCGAGTGTTTCAGCGCTAAATTCCTGGTAAGCCGCGGTTGGGATATTGTGCCGCAACATAAATTCCTTGCTCCAGGCCTTGCTTCCTTCCAGAACGGCTCCGGCTTTAGATGGCCCTATGACGGGTATTTTTTTTAGTTTTTCGCGAGCCTGAAAATAATCCCAAATACCACGTACCAGGGGTTCTTCGGGCCCTACCACGACCATATCTATTTGGTTTTCAAGCACAAACTGTTCTATGGCCTCAAAATCCAGGGGATTGAGCGACACGTTTTGGCCAAAGGCGAGCGTGCCGGCATTACCGGGTGCTATAAAAAGCTTGGCGCAACGAGTGCTCTGGGAAATTTTCCAGGCAAAGGCGCTTTCACGGCCACCCGAGCCAAGTAGAAGAAGTCGAAAAGAGTTTTTAATTGTGGCCAAAGTGTGTGAATGTTAGCCTCCCCATATCAAGGCTACGGCAGGTAATAAGGTGCGTGTTTCCGAATGTTTGCCTATGGCGGGCAGTGATTGTTTTACTGGGGTGCAAAGGTAAAGCACAGTCGTAAGGTTATGTTAATGGGTTCTGATTCTGATGCGTAGTTTGGCGAAGTTTTTTTCATTTGTGCCTGTAAACCAATGCAGCATGGAGCGTTTGCTTGTACTACTTTTTTCCGTCACCTTGACTTTGGCGACATCTCCTCCCATGGGATTGTCAGACTCTTGTGATTATGTAAGTGGTATCTGTACGAGCAAACCAGTGAGATCAGACATCCCCAATGCCTGTTTTGGAGTATTTGAAATGAAATGCGACCTTGAGGAGGAGGAAGATAAAGATGATTGCACAAAAAATTCGGGGTGTCCGCTTCCAATCTGTTGCGTCAATGGCCCCTGCTGTTGCTTATGTATCGTACCTGAGCGCCCGGTTCTATTTAGGGCAACAACATCCCCTGAGGAAGAACGTGTAAAACCAATAGAGCCCAAAGGTTTTCTGCCCCAACAATTCTATCCAAGCATTTGGAAACCCCCGGCATTTTCTGTTTGAGTTTTTTATTGGCGGAACACATTAACCGCCCATGCTTACCCGTCTGAACATTCTCTTACGGGCCTTTTTTCTTTAGAATTCAAAAACTTAAACAGAATTATCACATCATGAAAAATAAATCATTGGCAATTGCTGCCGCCATTCTGCTAACTGCAGGCCTCGCGTTTTCATTTGCAGGCACAAACATCTCAGCTTGTTGTGCGCCTGAATCTTGCAATGTAGCAGAGCAAACATGTTGCGGCATGCCATGCCCGGCTGAAGGTTGCCCGATTCCGTGCTGTAAAGATTAAGCGCAAGCCATTTTTTGGCTAAAACAAAGAAGGCGAGGGTCGTAAGACCTTCGCCTTCTTTGTTGTGACCCCGAACTATGGTCCGCGTTAATGTGTCCAGACTTTCGTTCCAGGCTATTGCCCAAAAACGTACTGAATGATGTTCGCTCCCATTTGCAAAGCTTTGGTGCGGAGTTCTTTGGGGTCATTGTGTATATCGTCCCAACCATCGCCCAGGTCTGTTTCGAAATTGTAATAACAGACAAGACGGCCCTGGTAAATTAGCCCAAAGCCTTGTGCAGGCTTGCCGTCGTGCTCATGAATTTTTGGCAGTCCGTTATTGAAATTGTATTTCTGATGATAAATGGGGTGGCTGAAGGGGAGTTCCACAAGATCGAGTTCAGGAAAGACCTTTTTCATGGCCGGGCGCACAAAGGGGTCCAGTCCGAAGTCGTCATTTAGAATCAAAAAACCACCACCCTCGAGATAAGCACGGAGATTGCGGGCTTCAAGGTCGCTAAACAGCATGTTGCCATGGCCCGTTGCATATACAATTGGGTAATTGAAAATTTCGGCACTGCCAGGTTCGACAGTAGCATAGTCAGTAGCGTCAAAGTTAGTTCGGAGGTTCTCGTTGCAAAACCTTGCGAGATTTTTTAGGGAATTCACATCGTTGTACCAATCGCCCCCGCCGCTGTATTTGAGTAAGGCTAGTTTGAGCGTCGGTGGCGCGGATAGGCTAAAAGCCGTTGCCAGAAGAAAAAACAATCCTAATATTGATAGGCGCATTTATTTGAAATTCAATGTGTTAATTAAAAAATTGAGTCGTCAATACTATTAAGGTACGATTGGATTTCTCCAACTACCGATTGGACACAGCCATCTTCAAAAGGAGATTTAAGGTTTGCCTGGGCCACCAGATCCAAAAAAGATTGACTACCTCCTGCGCGACATAGTCGAAGGTAGTCAGGCCAGGCGGCGGCATGATCCTGGCGGTCTTTTACCCAAAACTGAAAGGCACAAATCTGTGCCAGCGTATAATCAATATAATAAAACGGGGAGTTGAAAATGTGGCTTTGTTTTTCCCAATAACGACCCATTTCGAGGTGTTCATTACCATCGTAATCACGGTGGGGCAGGTAGGTTTTTTCCAGGTTTTTCCAAATTGAATTCCTTTCAGCAGGGCTTAAATCAGGGTTTTCATACACAACATGCTGGAATTCATCTACCGCTACACCATAAGGCAAGAATTGTATAGCTCCAGCCAAGTGCATGAAATAGTACTTTTCAGTCTGTTCGCCAAAAAACAAGTGCATCCAGGGCCAGGTAAAAAACTCCATGCTCATCGAGTGGATTTCGGCGGCATCGGCGGTGGGCCAATGGTATTCCTCGAAGGGAAAATCGCAGCTGCTCCAAACCTGGAATGCATGCCCAGCTTCATGGGTTAGCACATCTATATCGCCGCTTGTACCATTGAAATTGGAAAAAATATAAGGTGCTTTGTACTTGCTGATATAGGTACAGTACCCACCCGTGGCCTTTCCATCGCGATTGACCAAATCCATCAGTTTGGCCGATTGCATTTTAGTGAAGAAGGCGTCTGTATCAGGGCTTAGTTCTTTATACATTTTGGCGGCATTCGCGACGATTTCTTCCGGCGTTCCTATTGGTTTTGGATTTCCACTGGCGAATTTGAAATCTTCATCGTAATGCTTTAAGTCGTTTATTTTCAGGCGCTTGCATTGACGTTTATAGAGTTCTGTTGCAATCGGGACAATATAATCACGAACTTGCTTCCGAAAATTGGCAACCATTTCCGGGTTGTAATCTGAGCGCCCCATCCGGGCATAGCCAAGTTCGGTAAAATTGCGAAATCCTAATTTTACCGCCATACCATGCCGCAATTTGACCATCTGGGTATAGATGTTTTCTATGGCTTCGGCATTATCGGAAAAAAAGCCCCATTTTGCGGAGCTTGCTTTTTTTCGCGTATCCCGATTTTCAGAAAGTTCTAACGGGAGCAGACGACTGAGGTTGTAAGATTTTCCCTCAAATTCAATTTGCGCTCTGGCTTTTATTTTGGTATATGCGCTAATGAGGGCATTTTCTTGTTTTAAATCCTCAAGAATACTTGGTTGAAAGGTTTTTAGCGACAACTCTGCCAAAACGAACAGGTGTTCCCCGTGTTTTTCCGCCAAAGCATCCCGAAATGGCGAGCGGAGCAAGGCTTGCAAAAAACGATTGTTCAGGGCCTCAAACGAAGGTGAATGGTCGTCAAAATATTGGTTTTCAATCTCATAAAAAGGGTCTTCAGTATTGGATGTATGTCGGATATGACAAAGATTGTACATGGAGCTAAACTCCTCTTTTACGAAGGCAATATTGATTAAAGCATCATATTGCATCTCTGCATTTGATGCGTTTTCAAATTGAAGGAGAAACTTCTCAAATTTTTGAGAAGTTTCTTCCATGTTTGGGCGGGTATAAACGAAATCGTCAAAAGTGATGATGGGCATTGACAAAGCGGTGCTAAAATAATATAAAACCCTTACCAAGCATCAAGTATTGGTTTCAGGAGCAAAAACATACAAATGAGGCCGGGGTAAATAAGCATTTGGGATGCAATATGAGAGGGAGTCCGAGCAAACGCTTATTTTCGCCCCAAAATCAGCATAACAATGCGAATATTACTTGTAATCGTTTTCAATTTTGTTTTTTTTGGACAAAATGGTGCTCAAAGTACTGCGTATGTCCTACAATTTGGTCCCACAGCGGGCCTTCAAAAATGGGACAACTCATCTGGCCGTGAACCACTATTTCAGTATCATGCTGCGTTGAGTATTGAAAGCATCAACAATGAAGACAATCGAGGGTCAATCTATATGCAACTTGGTTATCATGTAAAAGGAAGTGCTACACGCTATCGGTTTTACAACATAAACTCAGGGGCACCCAGCGGAACATTTACAGAACGGTTTAAGTTCAACAACTTTTCCTTTTCACTCGGTGCAAAACAACGATTTAAAGAAAGCAACAGTGGACGCGCAAGGTATTTTTATTTTGGAGGTCTGCGAACGGACTATACCTACAACACCAATATTGACAACCTTCAGAATAATGCCTGCAATCCGGGTTATTATCCTTTCATTGGAGGGGTACAACGTTGGATGATTGGTTTCTCGGTCGGTGGAGGTATAGAATTTGATTTTTCCGAACTTATCGGAGGTCAGGTGCAGCTTACGGTAAGTCCGGATGTTACGCCCCAATACCGCCAAAACCCGATCCAGGATGTGATTGACACTTGTTTTCATGGCCCTAATTACAGCATTCCTGATCGCCGTATTCGTAATACTGCGGTCGAACTTTCCATCGGCCTACGACTTTTGAGGAAAGTTATTGTTGTTGAATGATTTCTTTTGTCACGAATCAAGTTCCTCCCAATACTCCACTGCGCGACGGGTATGCGGGATACAAATAGAACCACCTACCAAATTGGCAACGGCAAAAACCTCAAAAACCTGTTCAGTAGTAATACCTAATTCATGGCATTTACCCAGATGGTATTTAATGCAGTCGTCGCAACGAAGCACCATAGAAGCCACTAAGCCAAGCATTTCTTTAGTACGTGTATCAAGCGCTCCCTCCTGATAAGCCTGATTGTCCAGGCTCCAAAAGCGCTTGATAACCTTGTTGTCTTGTGCAAGAATTCGTTCATTCATGCGGGTTCTGTATTCGTTAAATTCCTTTAAAGCTGACATTTTAATATTTTTTTGATGTAAAACGAGTAAAAATTGCCCTCAAAGATTCCAATAGACAAAAATGTTGCACAAATAGTTCACTGCTTACCAACAATAAAATGCTCCGTGTTGCTCTTTTAGATATGTACAATGGCGAAAAGAATCGAGGCATCCCTATGCTAAAAAGCATTTTGGGGAGTTATGCCAAGGATTTAGAATACAACCATTTTGATGTGCGTGCGAAATGCGAAATTCCCGATCTTTCTTACAACATATACCTTTTTTCCGGTGGCCCTGGCGACCCGCTTGAAAGTGGAGGAACGTGGCAAGGCCCCTTTTTCGATCTGATAGAAGAACTTTGGCAACACAACCAGCGATCTTTTGTAGCAAAGAAACATTGTTTTTTTATCTGCCATTCTTTTCAGATGGCGTGCCACCACTTTGCTTTGGGCGAGGTGACCCAGCGCTACAAGATGTCGTTTGGAACCTTTCCCGTATATAAAACACATGCCGGAAAGGAAGAACCGTTTTTTGAGGGCTTGCCCGATCCGTTCTATATCGCAGACTTTCGACGCTATCAAGTAATAAACCCGCAGCACAAACGGCTTAAAGACTTAGGTGCAGAAATATTGTGTCTTGAAAAACTACGTCCGCATGTCCATTTTGAGCGAGCGGTCATGGCAGTGAGGTTCAGTCCAGAGATGGTTGGCACACAGTTTCACCCGGAAGCTGACCCTGGAGGCCTGCTTCAATATTTTATGGAAGAAGAACGCAAGAAGTCAATCGTAGAAGAACATGGAGCGTCTCGTTATGATCGGATGATACGCGATCTGGCGAACCCACAGAAAATTCAGCGGACTTTTGAGTCCTTGATACCCGCTTTTTTAGACGCAGCTATTGAAGCCTTGGCAGAAGAGGTATATGCTTAATCCAAACGACAAAAGCGGTTCAAAGCTGTCTTGCCTTGAACCGCTTTTTGTTAAAAGGAGCGGGCTTAATATAAGCCAACCCTTTATCAAAGATTGGCATGCTTCTCTAAATAGTCGATTGCATCCTTTACTGTTTGAATTTTTTCAGCTTCATCATCAGGAATAGACACATCGAAATCTTTTTCGAATTCCATGATGAGCTCAACGGTATCGAGCGAGTCAGCACCGAGGTCTTTGATGAAGCTAGCCTCTGGGGTTACAGCGTCTGCCTCAACGCCCAATTTGTCAATGATGAGTTTTTTTACGCGTTCAGCTACGTCGTTTGCCATGTTTTTCAAAACTTGTTGGTGAAAAAAAGTTAATTTTTCAGGGTGCAAAGAAACGCCAACTACTAGGTTTATCAAACATTTCCCACTTATTTTTTTGAAGGACATCAAATATTAAGAACCCGCACAACTTTCTTTTAAACACGTGGTGCCAACAGAAGGGAAAAATTGCGGCGTTTTTTGCGTGTTTTTAATAGAAATATTGAATTTGGGCAAGTTGAATCAGCTAAAGATTCAATTTGATAACTTGGCTGCGAATGGTATTTTTGCGGCAGATTACTTATTGTAAAACATACACTTTAAATAAAAAAAAGAATGACACTTTCGGAAGCGACAGCCTTGCTTGAAAAAAATAAGTCTCCTTTGCGCAAAGATGGCTCCCAATTTACAAAAATTGTTGCCACGGTAGGGCCGGCATGCAACTCCTCAGAAAACCTCCTCGAACTAATTCAAGCTGGAGTTGATGTTTTCCGCCTAAATTTTAGCCACGGCACCCATGCAGATCATTTGAAGGTTATTGAGCGTATACAAGCTATAAATATGGAGCATAACCTTCATATTGGCATATTGGCTGATTTACAAGGACCCAAACTTAGGGTTGGCAAGATACAAAACAATGCGCTGAATCTTGTCGAGGGCGATATTATCACCATTACCAACGACAAGAACGCTGAAGGCACAAAAGATAATATTTATATGTCTTATGATCAGTTTGCCGAAGACTGTGAGCTCGGAGAACGGATTCTGATGGATGACGGCAAGCTTGTTTTTGAGGTGGTAGAAACCAACAAAAAAGACATTGTTCGTTTAAAAACCCTACATACCGGGATACTTAGCAGTAATAAAGGCGTAAACCTTCCCGATACCAATGTAAAGCTTCCAGCCCTTACCGAAAAGGACAAGGTTGATCTTGACTTCATCATTACGCAGGATATCAACTGGATCGCGCTTTCCTTCGTGCGCCGTGCTTCCGACCTTGATCCGGTGAAAGAAGCTCTTGAAAATGCCAATCACCAAGCGAAAATCATGGCCAAAATAGAAAAGCCGGAAGCAATCAAAAACCTGCGGGAGATTATCCGCGCTTGCAATGGAATAATGATAGCTCGGGGCGATTTGGGTGTTGAAATGCCTATTGAAAAATTGCCGATGACCCAAAAAGACATCATTCACATGTGTATGCAATATGCCCGGCCCGTCATAGTAGCTACTCAGATGATGGACAGCATGATATCAAACCCTTCGCCAACACGGGCTGAAGTAACTGATGTAGCCAATGCGGTACTGGACGGAGCTGATGCGGTAATGCTTAGCGGAGAAACCTCTGTGGGAAAATATCCCAAATTGGTCATCCAATACATGAGTAAAATTATTGGGGAAGCTGAAAAACAATATTGGCCCCAGATAAACAACCGGCGCCCTTTTCCGGCGCCACAATTCATGCTTTACCATTCTGATGTAATCTGTTTTAGTGCCTGTAATGTTGCAGAAGAAATTGGAGCCAAGGGTATCGTTGGGCATACATCATCCGGGTATACAGCCTTTAAAATCAGCAGCTTCCGACCAAAATCACAAATTTTTATTTTTAGCGACCAACATATTAAACTCGGCGCGTTCAACCTTTTGTGGGGGGTGCAATGTTTTTTCTATAACCGGTTTACAACTACTGACGAGACTATTCAGGACTGCACGGACATTCTCAAGGAAAGCGGTTTTGTAAAATCGGGAGACACCATCATTAATACGGGCTCTATGCCCATGGGGCGCCGATTGCAGACCAATATGCTCAAGGTAACGGATGTGGAGTGAACAAATATACTTGTTTGATGATTTGGATATTGGGAATATGTTAAGACATGGATTTTTGCCCCAAAATCTACAAAGCAACAAAAATCCCAAAAAACAACCCAATTATCGCCACTTCTCCAAAGCAGCTTCGCTTACCTTTGCGCCCTATGACAGAACCGCGCCCACTTAAAATTTATAATACTCTTTCTGGTAAAAAGGAAGAGTTCCGTCCAATTACACCCGGATATATCGGGATGTATGTCTGTGGCCCTACCGTTTATAATGATGTACACCTTGGCAACTGCCGAACCTTTTGCAGCTTTGACACGATCTATCGTTACCTTCTCCATATTGGGTACAAAGTTCGTTATGTCCGCAACATTACCGATGTTGGGCACCTAACAGACGACGGTGAAGACCGAATGGCAAAAGGCGCCAAAGTGGCCCAACTTGAACCCATGGAAGTGGCCCAAAAGTACACCGTAGGATTTCATGACATGATGCGGATTTTCAACACCCTGCCACCCAGCATTGAGCCTCGCGCCACAGGACACATAATCGAGCAAATAGAGATGGTGCAACAAATCCTGGATCGAGGCCTGGCTTATGTGCAAAACGGCTCCGTTTATTTCGACGTGCCCAAATTTGCCTCAGAGCATGCGGGGGTTTATGGTTCTGTCAGTGGACGGATCCTCGAAGACCTGTACAGCGAAACCAGAGAGCTCAAAAGCCAGGAAGAAAAAAAACACCCTGCGGACTTTGCTATTTGGATGAAAGCCCGCGAACAGGATTTGATGGTTTGGAACAGCCCATGGTCTGTTGGCTTCCCGGGGTGGCACCTGGAGTGCTCTGCCATGAGCACCAAATATTTGGGCAAAACATTTGATATTCATGGCGGAGGAAATGACCTTAAATTTCCACACCATGAAAATGAAGTTGCACAAAACCATGGAGCCTGCGGATGTCATCCTGCCAATTATTGGGTACACACCAATATGCTGCTGCTCAATGGCAAAAAAATGAGCAAAAGCGACGGGAACACAATTTCGCCTACAGAGCTTTTTACGGGCAAC
This sequence comes from Saprospiraceae bacterium, assembly GCA_046160345.1. Taxonomy (GTDB): domain Bacteria; phylum Bacteroidota; class Bacteroidia; order Chitinophagales; family Saprospiraceae; genus M3007. The sequence continues at coordinate 25,779 of JBJXGO010000213.1, read as the reverse complement.
AGTGTACATACAAGCAAGGCATACTCGCCCATGGCTGTACGCTTTTTTATGCTCATGGCACATTATCGGAGTACGCTCGACATCACCGACGATGGCCTGTTGGCCGCTGAAAAAGGCTTCCTAAAATTAATGGAAACCAATAGGTTGCTTCAAAACCTTGTGGCAAACCCATCTGATTTTGATGGTTCTGAAACGGATTCAGACCGCAGTATTTTGGCGCTTATTCAGGATGCGTTCGATGGCATGGATGATGATTTCAATACTGCTATTGCCATAGCATCGCTGAATGAGGTGGGAAGTTTCGTACACAAACTGGCTAATCATCAACTGGCTTCTAGGGAAGTTTCTCCATGGGTACTTGAGCGGATGAAAGTTGCATTTAGCACATTCTTGTTCGAAATTTTTGGACTTGCCGACGAGTCTGATACCAAACAGGATTCGGGAATACTGGATGGGCTTATGGAACTGATACTCGAAATCAGGGCACAAGCTCGAAATCAGAAAGATTGGGGAACAAGTGATAAAATTCGAGATGCGCTGTCTGCCGCAGGTATCATGGTGAAAGACGGGAAGGATGGGGCGAGTTGGACAAAAACATAAAACGCTACCCGCCATTATCCCAAACAAAAGCATCCTACCTTTTGAATACCGTCTCCCTCAGTTCAATAAAAACATTCAGATCATGTCTTCCGATGAACGAATACGAAATAAGGCCAGATTGCCTATGCTCATATTGGGCTTAAGCATGACGACCTTTTATGTTGTGCTCGGATCTTGGCTGCTCTTGGACCAGGCATTTCTCTCCTATATTCCTACAGAATTCCGAAATATTTTTGCAATTATGCTTATTATATACGGTACTTATAGAGGCTGGAGGGTTTATTCCGATTTCTTTTAAACGACCTTGTTATGTTGCGTAACTTTTTGATTTTTACCACAGTATCCCTTATTTGGATTTCTTGTGCAGAGCGAGACAAGTCGGGTAAAGTGCTTGATACAATAACTACAGGTGAGATAACCATAGCTGTGGAAGAAGGGTATAGGCCCGTCATTGCCTCTTGCATAGATGTTTTTGATTCTATCTATCGCACGGCAAAAATTACCCCGCTTTATGTTTCAGAAGGGGAGGCTGTGAACGCGCTCATCAATGACTCCGTACAAGTAATCATTATTGGCAGACAATTGGCTACGAAGGAGATTGAATATTTTCAATCCCGAGGGTTTAGCCCCCCTACTACCCCTTTCGCGTTTGATGCCCTGGCAATAATTCTAAACCCTGCAAATCGCGACACGGTCTTGACCCAACAACAGGTACAAGACATATTGACGGGAAAAATATCCCAATGGAAGGAAGTCAATTCAAAATCCGGGTTGGGAGAGGTCCAACTAGTTTTTGACAATCCATTGAGCGGCACCCTCCGTTATGTGCGGGACTCCGTTATAATGGGGCAGGCTCTTTCTCAAAAGGCTTCGGCGTTGAAAACCAACGTAGATGTGATCGACTACGTAGCTAAAAACAAGAATGCTGTGGGCATTATTGCTGCCAACTGGATTTCGGATACGGATGATGGCGGGGTACAAAAATTCATTCGTGATATCAAAATCGCGGATGTTGCCAAAGAAATGGGGAAAGAAGGTTATGGACCGTACCAAGCTTACCTTGCAACTGGTGATTATCCGTACAAACGTACCATATATATCATCAATGCACAGGCCCGGCGCAATGGACTTGGGGCTGGCTTTGCTTCGTATTTGGCAAAAGATGGTCAACGGATCATGTTAAAAGAAGGCCTTTTGCCGGCTAACGCGGTTACCCGCCTGATCAAATCAAGTCGTTGAAATTCTAATGTTTGCCTAAACAGCCTTTTAAAAAGATATTTTTCCTTCAAATTACGTCAAAGATAAAAGCAGCATTCGAAACGGAAGCGTCTGGAATCAATCTGCTCCATAAGTTATTAAACACAATACTTTTTCCGACAATGACAAATCTTCTGAAAAAAGCCCTTTTCCTCTCAGCCATCCTTTTTGCCCAAACGGCATTTTGCCAAAGCCATGCGGCTGGGAATGAGGCCATGCACCTCGAGAACTGGGACAAAGCGATTACGATATTTTCTGGCCTTTCAAAAGCCGATCCAAGCGATCAAAGCGCCTTTTTGAGCCTTGGCAACGCTTATCTTGCAAAAGGCAATTATGAAAATGCTCACAACAACAAGGCTGACGCTCAAGCGAATTACGAAAAAGCTCAGGTGAGCTTCAATGCAGCCTTCAACGCCAAATCAGATGCACCAATGGCTTTCGTAGCTAATGGCCGCATGCTTTTGCTCCAAAACAAGGCAGAAGAAGCCGAAAAACAATTTAGCAAGGCGAAGAAGTATGGCAAAAAGGACATGGTTACCAGACGTCAGGTCGGTGAATCATACTTTTTCTATATAGCACCAGGCGCTAAAAAACCAGACCTTGCCAAAGCAATAGGGCACCTGAAGGAGGCTTTAGAAATCTCTTCCAAAGATTTTGCACTCCAAATGGCCATCGGCACATGCTATAAAGAGATGTCGGAAGGCGGGCCGGCAGCACAATACTACGAGTACGCCCAGGCTTTGGAGCCCCAAAATCCGCTCCCCAAACTTATGCTGGCGAAAGTATATCGTATCGCAAAAGTACCAGGGAAACCCGTGATCTTTTATGACAAGGCCATTGAGATTGCTCCGAACTATACTCCCGCCTTGCGCGACAAGGCAGAATACCTGTTTTTTGTGTTGCGCAAATATGATGAGGCCACGAAGGCTTACAAAGCGCTTGTGGAAAATGGCACGGAGTTGAGAATTGAAGACGAAATGCAGTTGGCCAACTGTTATTACCTGACCAAAGATTGCATTTCCTGTAGTGATTTGGTGGAAAAAATCTTGAAAAAGGACCCCTCCAAAAACTATCTGCGCAGACTTCAGGCATACTGCGATTTCGAAAACGGCAACCTGGAACGCAGTTTGAAAACATTGAACGACTATTTTAAAATTGTCATCCCAGACAAACTGCTGCCCTCCGACTTTGAGTACCACGCCAAACTATTGGTTCAAACCAAAGGCGATACGATGCAAGCCATCAGTGACTACAAAAAAGTCATAGCCATGGATAGCAGCCGTTGGGGACTTTATGAAGATATAGACAAACTTGAGTGGGCAAGAAAAGACTATTGCGCTGCATTGCGTGCTTTCAAAATGTATCTCGACTCCGTGCCTACGCCAAAGGCTACTGATTGGTACAATCTTGGCATGCGCCATTACTTCTGCAAAGAAGACCCAATGCACTTTCAAAACGCTGAAAAGGCCTTTGCTAAAGTAACCGAATCAAACCCAGAAGCAACGATAGGTTGGCTCTGGGCTGCTAAATCGGCAGAAAAACAGGATCCATCGCCAGATTCTATTGCCTTACACCCAGAATTGGCAAATGAATATGGAAAGGCTCGTATCTATTATGAAAAGTATTCGGAAGTGGCAGAAGTCGACAAGGACAAAAACAAAAAAGACCTCTTGAAAGGGTATCAATATCTGGCATATTGCTACTTTGTAAAGGTAGAAGCTGACAAGTTCAGCCCAGTAATGGACAAATGGCAAGCCTTGGAAACAGACCCATCCCAGATTGAAACCATCATAGAAATGAGGAACGCTTTTGGCAAAGAAACCGCTCCTGTAAATGGTGGCGGGAAAAATAAGCGATAAGTCGAAAATCCGACAAACCAGCTTGTTGGATTTTCACCTTAGTACTCTGGTATCGGTCACAAAGAACGGCCACCGGCAATTTGCCGGCGGCCGTTTTCGTAACTATTGACCGGGCCCCGGAATATTTTGCTTTTTGTCAAATATTGTCAAGCAGCGATATTATTGACCAATGTATCTGCCTTTTGCGTACCTTCGGGGAGTTCGTAGCCCCAGCGAGCCGCCCTCATAGTTCTCCCAACTATCGTAATCCTTTGAACGAGCACGAACTTATCCGAGGTTGCTTGCGCGAGTCAGCGCAGTGCCAGCGTGACTTGTACGAGCGTTTTGCCGGCAAGATGTATGCGGTATGCCTGCGGTATGCACGGACCCGGGAGGATGCAGCAGATATATTGCAGGAAGGCTTTTTAAAAGTATATTCTAAATTGGCCCAGTTTCAGTTTCAGGGCTCATTTGAAGGTTGGGTGCGTCGAATTATGGTGAATACAGCGCTGAGGGCTTATCAGAAGCAACGTTTTGACTTTGAACATACGGGGTATGAGCATTTGCCAGAGATGCCTGTAGAGCCGGATGCTGTAGCAATGCTCTCTGAAAACGACCTTTTGAACTTAGTGCGCCAATTGCCGGATGGATACCGTTCTGTATTCAATTTGGTTGCAATAGAGGGATATTCGCATGCGGAAGCAGCGGAATTGCTGGGAATACAAGAAAGTACTTCCCGTTCGCAACTAACCAAGGCCCGACGACATTTGGAATCAGAAGTTGGAAAGTTAGAGCGGATCATGATTTGAACAAACCCTCAAAACATTAAATTATACATTGACTATCAATCAATTTGGGGTAATACGATCAGATAATGGATAACCAGAAGCACAACATTGAGGAATTATTTCGACAGCGGCTACAAGGCGCGGAGGTGCCCCCCCCTCCGTTCGTGTGGCCGGCTGTAGAACAGGAACTGCAAAGACGCCGTCGCAGACCCTTGCTCCTTTGGCTGTTTGCCTTTGGAACCGTGGCGGCGGCAGGGGTATGGATTTGGCAGTCAGGGCAAAAAGCCAGTTCAAATCAAGCACAAAACATAGTTGGAAATGCTGAAATCCATCAAAATAACCTGCAACAATACACGAAACAGCCCTTAGAAGAAGATTTCAAGGGTGATCCTGGCTATATTATTGAAAAGATTCAGCCAATTGCAAAAAACCAGGTTGCTAAAAGGCCAAACAGCGTTAATGAGAGCAGTCGGATAGACCCAATTCTAAACCAAGAAGTCAAGGTTGAAGAATCCAATAGGGTTTTAATCTCCAACCTGGTCGGGTCTGAACCGCTTAAAAACACTGTTGTCGCAAACGATGGCAATCCGTTGATGGCTAATGGGTTGCCATTGGTTGTTTCGATGGCAAATAAAAAGGAGCTTGTTTCTCCCGCCGAATTCAAACCGAATGCCCGTCGAAAAAAAGTACCCCCCAAGCTTTGTTACGATTTTGCGCAGCACCCAACAGCATGGCTTTTAGATGTATATGCCGGGCCTTCGTTGGCACAACGGTCCTTGACAAGCGCTCTGGACGACGAGCCTTATCTCAACCAACGCTTGGCGACAGAACGTCGAAGCGTGGCCATGAATGCAGGGATTCGGGCATCGCTCATGTTTAACCGCAATATTTTAGTTCGTACCGGATTGCATTATGATCAAGTGACAGAGGTTTTTGAATTTATTGATCCAACACATGTTATTACCAGAATAAATCAAATATATGTGAATGGACAGTTTGTTAGAGTTGATACGGTAGTTTCTTATGGCGAAAATTATCTGAAAACCTACAATCGTTATGCAATGCTTGATGTGCCTCTTTTAGTCGGCGTAGAAATGCGCCAGGGCAGGACGGGGCTTAGCATAAACGCAGGTGTTTCAGCCAATGTGCTTTTCCACAAGCGGGGAGTCATAATTGACCCCATTACTCATGAGCCTGCTCGATTTGGCGCCGTTCCAGACGATCCAGACGCTGTTGGCCCCCAAACAAGCTTGAGTCGGGAAGCATTCCGTGCTAATGTGGGCTTAAGCGCCACTGCCAGTATCCAATGGTATTGGCATATAAATCCACATTGGAGATTGTTCGCAGAGCCTTCGTTCCGGCAAGTTTTGCGTCCGGTTACCCTGAATAGCCACCCTGTGGAACAACGTTACAGTATCATCGGACTTCGATTGGGCGCAACAAAGATTTTTTGAAAAACAAATAATAACTGGGCGAGCAGCGCAAAGCGTTTAATTGGGCTCTAATCAGCTGTTCAGAAGGCCCACAACAAATGTAAAAAAATGTCACGCATAAAATATTCATATTGGCCAATCCTGTTCCTGTGCATGTGGGGTTGCCGCAAGGATGTTGAGGAGTTCCAGCCTTATGCAGCTTCGGTTGGAGATTTGGGCAGCTTATTTTCCGAGCAAGTACCCAGCGCGTCTTCCTTTACAACATTTACGCTCAGCTTCCTTTCAACCGATAAGGTGTTGGAAACGGCCAATGGTACGCGGGTTTTTTTAATTGACACCGACAACCTGTTTTATGAGGTTAATTCTGGCCAGCCAGTGCTTTGTAGTACCTGCCCAGAATTGAAAATAGAAATAACTGAAGTGTTGAACAAGCCCGATATCATAGGCCGGGGGTTGAATACAATAAGCGACGATGGGACGCTCTTTGAGAGTGGTGGCATGGTGCGCGTTACAGCAAGTTGCAACGGCAAGGAACTGGCAATTCAACCCGACCGGAATTTGAAAATTCAACTTCCAAACAACAACCAGCAAAGTGGCTTTTTTGTATTCAATCAAATAGAATCTGCTAATACCCAAGGGCGTTGGGCAAATAACAATCAAGAAGTTTATGTTGCAGAATGGCCCACCGCAAATGGATTGTTTCAAGGATATGAACTACTGGTGAAAAAATTGGGCTGGTCTGCATGTGGACGGCCAAATCCAGACACTAGCTCGCTGTTCTGTTTAGAGCTGCCAAAGGGGTTTGCCGATCAAAACACCTTGGCATTCCTGGTTTTTAAAAATCAACAAACAATAGTGCCGCTGCACTTCGATCTTGGCAAAAACAATTTTTGCCATACACATATTCCTGCCGGGTATCAGGTGCAAATTGTGGCTGTGAGCAAACTGGGAAATCAGTATTGGTTGGGGAAGGCGGAAACTGAAGTGGGCACAAACACTAATTTTCAATTGAGCACCCAACAAACGACACAGGAGGCGGTGCTAAATTTCGTAAAAAGCCTTTAGCAAGAAGTAAGATATCCGTGTTTAGTAATTTCTTCAAAGCCGAGCCGGAAAAGTCCGGTCTCGGCTTATTTATTTTTTTAATCTTGGCAGTAAAATCAATATAAGCGAGAAAAAAAATGCCAGCGCAAATTCCAATGTAAGCACCTTAAAAAGTCCGTATCTGCTGAAACCAAATGCCAGAGCAATAAAAAGCAGATTTACAGCAATTAACACCCCGGTAGTTTCTGAGTGGCTAAGCCCTAAACCTAGCAATTGATGATGAATATGCGTTTTGTCCGGAGAAAAGGGCGAACGCCCCCGAACAATGCGCCGTATAAGTACAGAAAATGTATCATATAAGGGCAATATAAGTACAGCTACTGCAATCGCAGGTGCAGCGCCCCAGTTATAGGGACTTTCCGGAGGGAGTTTGTTGTTGATTTCAATGAATGAAATGGCAAGAATAGCGCATAATGTGCCTAAGAGCAGGGACCCGGTGTCTCCCATAAAAATTTTTGCAGGGGTGAAGTTGTACCTCAAAAACGCCAATATGGCGCCAGCAAGTGAAAAGGAAACCACCGCCAAGGCAGATGCTTCAACCCAAAAAAAGCAAATTCCAAAAACCAAACAGGTTAAAAGTCCAACACAGCCAGCCAACCCGTTGATGCCATCAATGAGGTTAAAGGCATTGATAATGCCTACGATCAAAATGATGGACAAGACAAAACTGATTGGCGCCGATAGTTCATAGATACCCCAAAAGCCGTATAAGCTTGATACTTTGACGCCGGCTTTATAGGACAAAATAATGGCTACCAGGAATTGTCCCCCCAATTTTTTGCCAGGAGAAATGGGCAGCAGGTCATCAAGGATTCCAATCAGAAAAATGAGTACAAATGCAGCGAGAATGTATTGAAGTACGCTAAAACTGCCTTCGGGGGTCCAGAGCACGATCCCGCATACCATTCCGGCAAAAATACCAATACCGCCCAGCGAAGGGGTTGGCTCCTGATGAGAACTTCGTTCGTTAGGTCGGTCATAAAGTCGCCGTTCTTTTGCTACTTTAATAATGACGGGGATAATCGCATAAGTTATTGCGAAAGCCGTGGTAAAACCGAGAAAAAGGGCCAGCATAGGTTTACGAAAGCCGGCGAAAATGGCCTATTTTGCTATATTTGTCTATTCGGGCAACGATACGTTCTTCAGGATCCTGGGATATTATTTTGGCCAATTCTGTCTTGATATGCTGTTTTAAAGTTTCTGCAAGGTCTTCAGGAGCATTGTGCCCCCCACCAAGCGGCTCTTTTACAATACCATCAATGAGCCCGAAAGAAAGCATATTGTCTGCATCAAGTTTGAGCGCTTCTGCGGCTTGTTCTTTAAAATCCCAGGAATGCCAGAGAATGGATGAGCAGGATTCTGGAGAAATAACCGAATACCAGGTGTATTCGAGCATGAATACCCTGTCGCCAAGTCCAATACCGAGGGCGCCACCAGATGCCCCTTCGCCGATGATATAGCAGAGGATCGGCACTTTGAGCTGTGCCATCTCGAAAAGATTACGGGCAATAGCTTCTGCCTGACCCCGTTGCTCTGCTTCAATGCCGGGGTATGCACCAGGAGTGTCAATGAGCGTCACCACCGGGAATCCAAAGCGTTCGGCCAATTTCATCAACCTCAAAGCTTTTCGGTAGCCTTCCGGGTTGGCCATTCCAAAATTACGGTACTGACGCAACTTGGTGTTGACGCCTTTTTGGTGACCGATCACCATAACGGTTTGGCCGTCAATATCTGCCAAACCACCCACTATAGCATGGTCGTCGCCAGCATAACGATCACCGTGGAGTTCGCAAAACTTTTGGCAAATGGTATTCAGATAGTAAAGCGTGTAGGGGCGCTCAGGGTGGCGCGAGATCTGTACCTTTTGCCAGCCTGTTAGGTTGTTGTAAATTTCTTCACGTCGGCTCTGGATCTTGTCTTCCAATTCGCGCGTCATCGCCGTTACATCCAATTCGCCTTTTTCGCCGACATCCTTCAACTTCTCTAACTGTTCATAAAGAGCTTCCAGAGGCTTTTCAAAATCCATGAAGATCATTGGCATAGCGCAGTAGATGTTTGAGCGGTCTTTAAATGAGAGGGGGACAAAGATACACCACGGGCCGTATTTTTTCTTAAAGGAGTTGTTCGCGCTGTTTAATCAAAAATTTTTTTAAAAAAATTTGTTGCTCCGCCAATAGAGCAACTATCTTTGCACCCGCTTTTGAAAAGAAGCAATGGATTGGTAGTTCAGTCGGTTAGAATGCCGCCCTGTCACGGCGGAGGTCGCGGGTTCGAGTCCCGTCCAGTCCGCAAATATTTCGTTTAAGTCCTTGTACCTCAATGGGTTACAAGGACTTTTTTGTTTGCGTTGTCGCCTACGTTGTCGGTTTGTGCAATTTTCAGCGACTTTGAAAACAAAAAACAAATGTCCAACGTTATCTTTGAACTACTTTTGTTCAAATTAAACGATTTACAGCAAGAGCCATGTTTGAAGTTACCAGAAAAAAACGTCATACAAAATCGGGTATTTACCGATTAAGAGTTGAAAGTTTCATCGCTGGCATGGGTAGTGTCATTGATGTATATGCCGTTCGAGGCCGTGGAAAATCAAAAATGCCGACACTTGAAGTCTTGTCTGAAGACTTAATACAAGATTGGAAAGAATTGCGGGATGATTTCGATATTGTTATAGATGAGAAATTCCCAGCAATTAAAGTGAAGAGATAATGGCTACCAAAAAGAGACAAAGGGAACTTCCCAAAAGAGAGGCAAATTTTCCCGAAATTTCAGAAAAGGAAATCCAAGAATTACCTCCTGAAATTGCCGAAATTCTTCAAACTGTTCCTCCAGACCAGCGAAAAAAGGTGTTGCAGGTTCTTCACGTTTCTGTAAAGAAGAACATAGTCTTATTTGGGCCTCCTGCTGACCAACTTCGGGAGTACAACGAAGTAATGCAGAACGGAGCGCAACAACTAATGGACTCAGTTAAGGAGATGCGCGATTTTAGGATTTGGGATGGTAAAGAAGAGCGCAAACAATACACTCGTGGGCAATGGTTTGGTTTCTTGCTTGGCATATTTGGCCTATCTGCGGCGACATTTTTAGGTATATATGACCATGATACTTTGGCCGGAGTAATCGGTGGTGGCTCATTAGTTACCATAGTTACTTCGTTTTTGCAATCTGGCAAAAAGAAAGAGTGAGGTTTTACAATTGCGCTTCCACCATTAAAATATCACTTTTTTCACCGACCGACCGCACCCGAAAGAGAGTGTACCCTACTTGAGAGGGTGGCTACAAGGTAGGTTTTAAGGGTGGGGGTCTCCAAGTGTGTCCGTTTACTATCTGTCCGATATACTTGTCGTAACCCCCACGCATCTAAACCGTTGATTTTCAATAACACCCTTTGTTCCTTCCTTTTGTCTGTTCTTTGGGTGTCCTGAAAATCCATTTTCCCACTTGTCTGTACCTACAACTTTCCTGCAATGGCTTCCCCGATTTGTTTTGCCTGCTCCGGTGTAAAGAGTTTCAGGAATTGGGCAAGTACCAGAAACCGTTTCTCTTGCGGTATGTGCATTAGGTACGTCCCTAACTTCCTGTAATGGGGCAAGAGCGTTTCAAAGAGTATCGTTTGAAGTTCGACTTCCTCTTTGGTCGGGCTTCCTTTTGAGAGAAAGTACGGGGTGAATTTCAAAAGGGCAGATACCTTTTTGTCCGTTTCCAATGCCGGGAAGTGTTTCCATAGTTTTCGGAGTTCAGGAAGTACGAAATCCTTTAAATCCTCTTTGGTTTCCATTGTAAGGCGGTTTCGGTTTCCCAGCCCCCGGCCTTTCTTTTTGGAAAGGGCATTTTTGCTTAGTTCTTCCATAATCGTATTGTTTTGTCCGTTGTTAATTTTCGATTTCAGAGCCGTATTTTTGCTCTGAAACAATTTAAATAATGTTTAATATGGCAAACAACGTTAGTGAGGATATTTATTTTAGAGGCATTTTTATGTCTCTATTTATTGACATTGAATTTGTCTTAGGCAATGTACTTTCATACATGCTGGCCAAGGATGATGATGCTATAATGAATATATTGGAGTTCATCACTCCCAGTCTGTTACTTGACAAAAAAATTACTACCACTTTCTCCTTCCTCAAAAAGAAACACCCTGCCATTCATGCCAAATTCAAAGACGATTTAAATGACTTGAGAGATTTAGCCTATTTGCGTAATGACTTTGCTCACAAACGCATCGAAATTGACTTAGCCAATGAGACCCTCTATTTTTTGAAGATTGAAAATGGCAAAAGTCAAAAAGGTTCAAACACTTTTGCGGAGTTAAATGCGAAATTTGAACGATTAAAAGAGTTATTGAAGGTCATCACTGAAATAGAGAATGAGATAGAGGCCAAAAGTTGATTAGGAATTCTAAGGTTCGTTCCTCTTCTTGTTCTGTCCCTACCCCTTTTAGAGTATGGAATTTTTTGCGCAGCAAAAGATTCCGTCCTATAAAAGTCAGTATCAGATTTTAAGAGTTAACAGTATATAAGAAGGGCAAGATTTGTGCATCGCTTCTACAACTAACTGAAAACCAATTGGCTATGTAAAGGGCAAGAATTGTGCAAAATAGGGGGTAGTAAAGGGCAAGAATTGTGCATTCTCAACCCTGCCCTTTCACTACCGCTTTCCGACCTTTGGCGTACTTGTTTTCACTTTCGGCCAATAATACCCTCACTCCGGGCGCAACTTTGATGAACCGTCTTTTTATACCGTTTTGAAATTTTTGCGCCCGTTCGATCATCCCCTTTGCTTCTAATACCTTCAACACTTCCTTTACCGTCCTTTCTGCCATGAAAAGGGTATTACAAAGGTGTTCTGTGCCGGGAAAGGCAACCCCTATGCTCTTTTCAAGTAGGAACAAACTCCAAAGAAGGTAGCATTCATTCCAGCCCAAACCCAGGTTCTTTTTCAGGTCAAAGTCAATGACAGAAAAGTACCCGTTCCCTTCCCGGAGTTCTGTTTTTACCTCTTTGGCTACGGTTATACCCTTTGGGCTTTTTTCAATAAGTCCTTTTTCCAAAAGGCGTTCAATTCCGTTCCTGACTGTGTTCCGGTGTTCTCCAAGTATTTCGGCCAACTCTTTATTTGAACGCTTTGAAACGGCGTTTTTGGTCGCTGTATCCTTATGTATGCAGTACAATACACAGTAGTCGGAAACGCTCAACCCATACTTTTCCCGCAGCTTGTAAAACACTTTGGCAAATCCCCCATCGGCTTTTTTAGGGGGTGATTTTTTGGGGTCTCCCACTGCGTTGGTGGTTATTGCCCATTTCCCGGAGACGGGAATATGTTTGGATTCCATACTTTTGTGTCATCTAAGTTTTTCCAATTAAGTAAAGGCGGCTTCAACGGGCAGCCTTTACTTTTTTCAGTTTTAGCCATTCAGCGATTAGTTCACGGGTAAACCAAACCTTGTCCACCGGGTCAACTCCAACCAAGTAGAAAAAACGAAATTCCCGTTGGCCTTCCGGTGTGCGCCGGAAGTGCGCCACGATAAAATCCTTTCGTATGTGGGAATCCTCTCCGAAGGTGTCTCCGAAATACCAATCCTTTGCAACTGGAATCAACCCCGTGTGCAATACCTTTTCACCGTCTGTGTTCCAACTTTGAATGACTGCTTTGACCTTGCGACGTTTCAGGTAGGTACTACGGGGTTTCTCTAATTTGAAAAACTGGAAAGGCAAATCGGCCTTTTTTGCAAGGTCGAAAATGCCTTTCCGCTCTGGGTTTTCCTTGAAAACGGCCAGAACCATTTTGCCGCCGTTCATTACCCTCGTTTGTATTTCAGGTTTTTGACTTGCTCCAATGCCCTTTCAATTTCGCTTTCCTTGTAGCGAATCTGCCCGCGTAAACGGTAACTCTGTACCGTTCCCTCTTTGCTCAAGGTATGAAGGGTGGACAGCGAAACGCCTAAACTTTGGGCGGCCTCTTTACGGGTAAGGAAATTTTCCTTCCGTTCGGCCTTGTCTTGGATGATGGTGAGAATTTTTTGCTCGATTGATTTGGAGAGCCGGGTTTCGAGGATATTCACTAACTCCTCAATAGTAGCACCTTCCACAAAGACTTTCATAGTCAAGTAGATTTAAATGAAAAAAAGGGTGAACCAGCCCTATGGTTCGGAAAGTGCTACGACAAAAATACTCCTACATTGAGCCTTACAAAGGGCATATCAAATGACCGAAACAGTCCTGTAAAGGGTCTAATTTCGGCTATAAATGATTTCTTCAACTAAACTCCTCTCGGTCTTTACCAAAGAAGTTTCCCCTCTGAAAAAGGGGTTTTGTGCCATTAGGATGGCGTTTTCTTCACGCTGTATTTTGATATAGCGCATGAAACTTTTTTCCGTCCTATGTCCCGTTATCAACATGATGGACAAAGACGGTACGCCCATCTTAAATGCGTTTGTGGCGAAGGAACGGCGGGCGGTGTGGGTGGTTATCAGGTCGGACTTTCTCCAAACTTCCTGTACCCTTTTCCCGGCCTTTGTAAATGTCAAAATGGTGGGTTCGACCAACTCTGCCAATTGGCACAACTCTTTCAGGTACTTGTTTAGTTTTTGGTTGCTCATTGCCTTTGGCGGTACGCCTTCGTATCGTTTGAAAATCGCTCTTACTATGGGGTGCAAAGGAATGGACACCTTTTGCCCGGTTTTTTGGGTTTGAATGTAAATGATTTCTACCCCGTCAACTGTCTTGATATACTCCGGGCGAATGGTTGTGAAGTCAGAAAAACGTAACCCGGTGAAACAGCCTACCAAAAACAAGTCCCGCACTTTTTCGAGCCGTTTGTTTTCGGACAAGTCCAATAGGTAGAGTTTGGTTAGTTCCTCAATGGTGAGGTATGCGTTCGGAACTTCCTCCGACATTGCTTTGAATTTCTTAGACCGAAAGGCGTGGTTATCGTTGAACCCTCTTTCCGTCGCTTCGTGCAGGAAGGTTTTGAGTGTCTTTATGATCTTCCCGGCGTTGTTGACGGTGAACGAATTTGGCGGGTTAAACAGGAATTGTGTGAAGTCGTGGTAAAACTCCAAATCAATGTCTCCGAAGTCGAGGCTTTTCCGCCTGTTCTTTTCCGCAAACTTCTTCAAGTGGTTGAACGAGGTACGGTACACGACTATACTTGCCTTTGCAAAGTGTTTCCCGCTCAACTGGGTTGTATTCTCCCGTTCCGCAATTAGGTTTTCAATGAAAGTAAAGAGCGAGATTTTGCCCAATGCTCTTTTCCCGCTTACAACCTCCATTTCGTTTTTGAAGGTCTCCAAATCCAACGGCTTGCCGTCGTTCAGGTAGCGGCGGTAAATGTTCTGTGCCTCTGATTCCAATTTGGAGAGGTAGGCGTTAAACTCCGGGTATTCGGCAAATTGCTTGGTTTCCTTCGCCCGTTGTTTGTCATCGTTCCAAAACTTCGGAGCAATTTTTTGGCCTGTCGAATACACGAACTTCTTTTCGTCGTATCGAAAAACGAGGTAAACGAGCGGATTGGACTCCGTTTTGTTTCTCAAATTAAAACAAACTGTCGGCATATCTAAGTTTTTCTGATGCAAAGATACGCTGTTTTGTGTTATTTAAAACACCGTTGTCGTTTTCGTTGTCGTTTTTTTCAAGTATTTGTGCATTTAGTTACACTCATTTGCATCAAATCAATTTTTCAAAAACTTGATTTTAAACACTTTATGAAACAAGGTAGCAGTAGTCGGAGTAAAGGTTCGAGTCCCGTCCAGTCCGCAAGCAAATTTGGCTAATATCCTGTGATATCAGGGTGTTGGCCATTTTTCATTTAGGCACCAACCGTAGAGGAGAACTGCCGAACACTTATTAGGCACAATAGGAGCCCAATTCTAAAACATTCATGTTCGGTGGCTAATGTGACTCAGGTACCCTAAATCCCTGTACTTTTGTGCCCCACCATGCCTGGTCTATATCTTCATATCCCTTTTTGCAAGCAAGCCTGCCATTATTGCAACTTCCATTTTTCCACCTCGCTACGGATGAAAGGAGCGATGCTTGAGGCAATATTAAAAGAGATGGAATTGCAGCAAAACTACCTCGGCGGCGCAGAAATTCAATCGGTATATTTTGGAGGAGGCACCCCGTCCTTGTTGGATATCAGGGACTTAGAGCAAATTTTTAAAAAAATAAACAGCATCCACCGTATTGCACCGGATGCCGAAATTACGCTTGAGGCAAATCCGGATGATCTCAGCCTGCAAAAGATCCGCGAATTAAAAAATCATACGCCGATTAACAGGCTAAGCATTGGCATACAATCTTTTGGAGACGAGGATTTGCGCTGGATGAACCGCGCCCACACGTCTGTCCATGCCCGTACTTGTCTGGACAATGTACTGAGTGAAGGGTTCAAGGACCTTACCATTGATTTGATTTATGGCGCTCCCTCCACGCCAGATGAGCAATGGACAGAGAACCTTCGCGTTGCTTTTGAGTATGATATTCCACATCTTTCCTGTTATTGCCTGACCGTAGAGGAAGGCACGGCGCTTGGCACATTAGTCCGGCGCGGGCAGCAAGCCCCGGTGGATGAAGACCGCGCCGCCCGACAGTTTGAGTTGTTGATGGAAACCGCGGACTCAAAAGGTTATGAGCATTATGAGATCTCAAATTTTGCTAAACCGGGTCGCTATGCCCGGCACAACACCAATTACTGGTGTTCTGAACCTTATCTGGGTCTGGGACCTTCAGCACATTCCTTTGACGGGGCTTCAAGGCAATGGAATGTTGCCAACAATGCTCAGTATATCAATCAGTTGTCTGAAGGAAAAATCCCTTTTGAGCGAGAAGGGCTCACTCCGGTGCAGCAGTACAATGAGTATGTGATGACCTCTTTACGCACCATGTGGGGCGTAGATTTGAATAAAATCAGGGCTTTCGGAGACTCATTTGTGCAACATTTTGAAGAGGAAACCAAATCTTTTTTAGGACTTGGGGTGTTAGAGCAAACCGAACAAACATTCCGGCTTACCCGCGCTGGAAAACTCCTGGCAGACCGGGTGGCCATGGAGTTGTTTATTTGACCCGTTTGAATACAGATAAATTATCTTTGCGATATGCTACGAATCCTGTTAGTTGAAGACGAAGCCCATATCCGCGATGCGGTGAAGCTCAACCTCGAGCTTGATGGTTACGAGGTAGTAGCCACGGGCAACGGTCGCAAAGCGCTTGAGCTTTTTTATGGCCAACATTTCGATTTGCTTTTGTTGGACGTGATGCTGCCCGAAGTGGATGGTTTTGATATCACAGAAAAAGTGCGGCTTACCAATACCGAAGTACCCATACTATTGCTCACGGCCAAAGATATGAGCCAGGATCGTGTGTTGGGATTGAAAAAAGGCGCAGACGATTACCTAACCAAGCCCTTCAATCTTGAAGAATTATTGCTGCGTGTGAGCAAACTGCTCAAAAGAAGTCAAAGACAAAAAGGCGAAATGCTTTCTTTGTTTGAATTTGGCGGCAACAAAATCAATTTCGAGACTTTTGAAGCGATTACATTTCGCGGTGAAGCCATCACGCTTACCAAAAAAGAAACCATGCTACTCAAGCTTCTTGCCGAGCGCAAGGATGAGGTGGTAAGTCGCAACCAAATCCTGCAAGCTGTGTGGGGTTACGATGTTTTTCCCAGCACACGCACGATTGACAACTTCATTCTTTCTTTCCGGAAATATTTTGAGGAAGACGCCAAAACGCCGCGTTTTTTTCATTCGGTCAGGGGGGTAGGGTATAAATTTACGGGTTGATAAATCATGTTCTTGCTCAAACAATTTCTTATCCTGCTCGTCAGGCTCTACCAGGTCACCCTTTCGCCTTTTTTAGGTGCGAACAAGTGCCGATATCAGCCTACTTGTTCACATTATGCTATTGAAGCTTTGCAAGAATGGGGCCCTTTCAAGGGAAGTTATCTGGCGGCAATGCGCATTTTGCGTTGTCACCCCTGGAGCAAGCATCCTATCCATGATCCTGTTCCAAAGAAAGCATCGGTATAATTGAATTCAAATCTCGACGTTTTTTGCCCATCCAGCAATCTCGTTTTCAATAACTTATAACCTGATACGAATTATGAAATTTTCCCGCTTTTTCCCACTTGCCATTTTGTTTGTTTTTGTTGTGGCAGTCATTGCTCCTGCTTGCAGCGAAAAGGTAGGTTGCCCTAAGGCCACCCATGCCAGCGATGTTTTTTCTAAAGATGGCAAAAAAAGCAAGAAAAACTGAGCTTGCCATGAATATCCGACGCTATTGGCCTTTGATCGTAATACTATTCTTTTCGGCGGTATTGGCTGCGCCAGCTTGCAGCAAAAAGAGCGGCTGCCCCGCGGAATCAAGTTTAAAGGCACCTAAAAAGAAAAAAGGCAAGCCGCAGAAAGGCCTGATGCCCAAAAAGATGCAGAAAAAAATGGGAGGGTAAGGCTGTGTAAAAAAGTATTTTAAAAAGGGACTGTTCGCCATGTGCGGACAATCCCTTCTTTTTTACCCAGAAACAAATAATCTTTTTTTGTAAAATTTAAGCATCTGAGCAAAGTCGGCTCAATTTTGGTGGCAAGACTTTTTTTATCCTCGTTCATTCATCATTTACCAATTTATATCCATGAATCGAGTTTTACTCTTGTTGCTTTCCGCCCTCGCAATCAATCTTTTTGGCAAAGTTCTTTCTTCTGAACCACTAAAAACCGAAACCTCCGGCCCCCAATTGAACCATAAAACAGATCCGAAAACATCATTTATTCCGGCTTCCAAGGCTTTGGAGAAAGCCCGGAATTTTGAAATTCAGATTCTGGCAGACACGATAGATCCGGAGATCTTTTGCCCGGATTCAGATACGATTCAATTGTCAGAAGGGGCTTGTGACACCGTATTGCATTATACGGTTACGGCCACAGACGACCAGGGCACTGCTATCGTCATTCAACTTTCAGGCCCGGCTTCAGGCAGCATTTTTCCGGTTGGTGTGAGCACTTGTGTTTTTTTAGCCACCGATTTGGTGGGCAACACAACTACTTGTGCGTTTTCATTTACGGTGGAAAGCTTAACGCCGCCTTTTCTGGAGTGCAACCAATTAGTGACGGTAGAATTGGATGCTTCCTGTAATAAAGCACTCCAGTATTTTGAAGTGCTTGAAGGACCTTATGGTTGTGAGGCAGATTATATTGTGGAGGTTGACAAAACGGCCCCTTTCGGAAACGGCCCCTGGCTTCCGGCCATTTTTAATGATGATGACCGGGGAAAAACCTACCAAGACCGCGTAACAAACGTCAAAAATGGGAACAAGTGCTGGGGCAACGTGGAGATACTGGACAAAATTGGGCCCGTGTTCAATTGCCCGGATATCATAATTTCCTGTTCGGAAACCAACATCACCCCGCAATATTTAAAAGACAGCCTGGGCATCGCAGCAGGTATTCCATCCGTGACCGATGCCTGCGGACCAGTCGATCCGCCCACTTTTGTGGACAACAGCACTAATTTTTCCTGCGACACCCCTTATACCAGAATCGTCAGTCGAAGGTGGCAGTCCGCTGACAAAAGCGGCAACACCGGGACCTGTATCCAACAGATCAAAAGGCACCGCCATACACTTGCAGAAATGCAAATTCCGCCTGATGTGACGCTACATTGCCCGGATACCAATCTGGTTCCAACCCTCACGGGATTGCCATTTGTGACATTCAATGGCAAAAAATACTATCTGGACGACCAATCTATTTGCGAGATTTCAGCAACGTATGAAGATTTTCCGCTGACATTGCCCTGTGGAGATGTCCGGGTGCGTCGCCTATGGGAATTTTTTGATTTTTGTTCTGGCATGACAGAAGGCCCATTCTTACAAAATATCTATATTTTGGATGAAACAGGGCCAAGTGTAGCTTGCCCGGCCTCCCTATTGGTCACCGTAAATGCAGACACCTGTCACGGTCTGGTGAACTTGCCAGACGTGGTACTTGACGATGTTTGTTCGCAACTGGCATCTTTTCAAGCTTTTTGGGTGGACAACGGATTGGCAAAAACCCAGATCGGTACGTTGGAGGATTTTATGGGGAACGACCCGGCAGATTTTGACACCCTGGGGGTTATTGGCACGACGTTGTTTTCTGTCGGGACAACAACTATTTCTTATGTGGCAGAAGACAGTTGCGGCAATACGGGCGACTGTACCTTCAATCTGACAGTAGCCGATATGGTGCCACCTGTGGCGCACTGTGACACATTTACAACCGTACAATTGAGAGAAGACGGATTGCTGGCCATTGCAGCGGTTGAATTGGACAATGGTTCTATCGATGGATGTACGCCTATATTGTTCAAAGCCAGACTCTTAGAGAAAACCGATTGCCTGTACGATACGCTCTGGACAGATACCCTGCGTTTTTGTTGTCTAAACAAAAACGACACGCTGGATGCTGTGCTGCGTGTCTTTGATATCCCGGTGCCTTTGGGCGATATTTCTGAAAGCTACGGTATGGGTCATTTCAGCGATTGTGCGGTAAAGATCAGGATCTCAGACCCCCATGAGCCATTATGTACCGCACCGCCAAACGTGACCACAAACTGTGAAAATTTTGACCCATCCCTTGAGTCCTATGGAATCATCACCTCGATTTCCTGCTCCGTTGACTCGATATCAATAGACCTGAATTATACCTTATTTGACACGGTATGTAATCGAGGCACCATTGTTCGGGTTTTTAATGTTTTTGACAAAATGGGAAACAGCGGAGCCTGTGCGCAGGCCGTACAGGTTGATTATTTACAGGATTATTTTACGAAATTCCCGGATGATATGATTGTCACTGTATGCGATGGCACCGGGAATTTTGGCGAACCGGTTTTCTTTGGCGAGAATTGTGAGGAGTTTAAAGTTGAATTTACGGATGAGGTTTTCACGGTTGTACCAGATGCATGTTTCAAAATAGAACGCAACTGGAAAATCACCAACCTCTGTACCTACAACCCGAATTTGCCGCTTATTACGGTGCCCAACCCCAACCCGAATTCAACCACTAATCACCCCAATAACCTTCCAGGGCCGACTGTTTCAGCCTGTGGTACGGCGCCTCCCTGGAACCCCACGGTGGTGAAGATCAATCCTAGCGATCCGGTCTCAACCAACTATTGTACGTTTTTTAGCCCAAATACCAATGGTTATCAATACAAGCAAATCATTAAAATCATTGATGGTCAAGCACCTACAGGCACGTACACCGTGCCCACTTGCGCCAACCAAAACTGGGCTACAGCTAACAACACTCAATTCTGGAACGAAATATACTGGTGGGACAATTCGCTTCAAATCCACGACTTATGCGAAGAACCCACCGATCTGAGTATTACTGCAACGGATGCATGCTCCGGTTCGAATCTCAACATTGAATACCTCCTTTTCCTGGACCTGGATGGGGATGGAATTACAGAAACGGTGATAAACTCCGTGAATGTTGGAATAGGAGGTTTAGGATGGAACAATGTTCTTTATAATAACCTGAACACGCCTAACTATGGCGGAGGCACTGCCCGGGCTTTTGATGAACGGCCATTGCCTGCCAATCAAAAAGTGGGGTTTTCCATTCACGAAACAGTCTCTGGAAACAACAAGACCGCCCGGGTGCGCTGGAACACCCAACAGCAACAGAGCACCCATCTCATTCCCGAACTCCCCCATGGAACGCACAAGATCAAGTGGTTCATTACCGATGGTTGTGGCAATAACAAGGAATACGAATATTCTTTTACGGTAAAAGATTGCAAACCCCCAGTTGTAGTGTGCTTGAATGGGTTGAGTGTCCCCTTAATGCCTAACGGAACGGTTAAATTGTGGGCAACAGATTTTTTACAATACACGGAAGACAATTGCACCCCAACACCACAGTTAGAGTTAAGCCTGCGCAAATGTGGTACCGGCAATGGATTTCCTGGAAATGGAGGCCCTCCTGTCAGCAACTTGATTTTTCTCTGTTCGGAATTGGGAACACAATGTGTTGAACTATGGTCAAGAGACAAGGCAGGTAATGCTGACAAATGCGAAACATATGTAATTGTGAATGATAATTTAAGCATTTGCCCCGGGTCCAACGATCCGAACTCAGGCAGAGTCATTACTGAACTTGGCATGGGCATCTCAGATGTTGCTATTGAAATAGATGCTGGTTGCTCGTTCTGTCCACCTGTATTTAATTCTAATCTTACGGATACGCTTGGGTATTTCCATATTGATAGCAACATACCGTTGGCGCCTGATTTTGCCATTGTACCAACAAGAGATGACAACCCACTAAATGGCGTAACAACCTATGATTTGGTTCTAATTTCCAAGCACATTATTGGAATCGAGCCATTGGATACACCTTACAAAATGATAAGTGCCGATGCCAACAAATCAGGTAGTGTCACGACATTCGATATTGTGGAATTGCGGAAACTTATCCTTGGGTTTTACACAGAGCTTCCAAACAACACCAGTTGGCGTTTTGTAGATTCGAGTTTTGTTTTCCCAAATCCTCTAAATCCGTTCCAAGCAGGATTTCCTGATACTATTCCCTTGGGCCATCTTTCCCCGTACAATTTCATCGGCATGAAAGTCGGCGATGTGAACAATACCGCTGTTCCCAACCTGCTTTCGCCTGCAGAAGAGCGTTTTGAGGGAACGGTTTACTTTGATACGGAAGGCCAGGCAGTGCAGGAGGGCGAAACCTTTGAATTGGATTTCAGCGCTTCCCAACTGCTCGAAGGTTGCCAGTTCTCGCTGGAAATAGATGGACTGGAAATTTTGGAGATTCAGCCAGGAGAGCACATGAGCAAAGACAACTTTGCGCTGTTCCCTCAAAGATCACTGCTCACCATGGCCTGGGAAGCTGGCGGACAGGCACGTTTCAAACTAAAAATGAAGGCTCAAAAAACGGGGCCTTTGCATGAAATGCTTCGCATCAGCAGCGAAATCACCCAAGCTGAGGGGTATCCAGTAAAAACTTCGACAGATAAGAGTCCGGTTTCAAAGGCGCGTATAGCACTGCGTTTCGGTCAATCAAATTCGACTTTTGAACTGTTCCAAAATCAGCCCAATCCCTTTACAGAGAAAACGGCTATTACCTTCCAACTCCCTGAAGCCAGCCCAGCGGTCCTGACTGTTTTTGATGGGAATGGAAAAGTGTTGTGGACAAATTCCAGCGATTGGCTGGCCGGCCGGAATTCCTTGGAAATTGACTTAACTGGTTTGAGTGCTGCGGGTGTTTTATACTACAAATTGGAAACACCGACAAAAAGTGCTGTGCGGAAAATGGTGCAGATTTAAGGGCTGCGCCCATACTACTTGACATTTTTGTTTTACCCCTAGACCTATAAGGTTTCCAAAAACCTTATAGGTCTCGATTTCAGAAAATGTCCAGTAGTATGGGCTGCGCCTTGTTTTTGGCACACGGATAACGCAGATAAGACACGGATAATTAATCTAATCCGTGTCTTATCTGCCTTATCCGTGTGTCAACCTAACCTTCAATAACGTGGCCAATCGCTCAAATTCTGTCTCCCATTCCTGGTTGACAAAAACCCACTGCCCCTTTCTGTGGCCTTTTGTAAGCAGGTAAAACACATTTTGGCAGCGCCAGATGTTGGGTTTTAGTCCCATTTCCTGCACAATGGTTAGCACATCTGCCAGCCAACGCACCCGTGGCAGGGAGGATTCATCCAGGCTAATTTTCTCTATTTCCCGTAACACACGCTCTCCGATGGCGAGATTTAAGGTCTCTTCATCGGGTCGTTCGATATGCCAGCGCTCAAGATCGGCGATAATGCGCCGGAGGTTGCGGGTATCGGTCACATCCGTACCTCTAAAGAAATTCAAAAGGTCGGCATTTAGAATATATGTGGCTAGATTGTGCCAAATGGAAGGCAGAGGTAGTTTTGCCTCCTCAATGCCTGCCATGAGCTGATAGTTGTACTTAAATACGTCACGAAACGTAACCTCTGCAGCCTCAAGACTCGAATTGGTAATGCTGTTGATAATTTTGATTTTCTCGTCGGCAAAAAGACTGGTCAGGGTAAATTTTTCCGGGCCAAAATACTCCTGCAGAGCGCCGATCACCTCGCCCATATTGGCATTTCGGAATGCCTGACTGGTGCGGGTGTACATTTCCTCAAACGCAGAGCGATTCATTTCGCTGCTGATATTGCCGATGATATGTTGCTGTCCCAGATACAAGACCGCAAAGCAAAACGTTTTTTCGGCGTGGCTAAGCCTTGAACGAATCCGCAAACACCCAGCGGCGAATTGGGGCGTGCCTGCCTCAATTTTTTCAAAAAACTCAACGGAGGCTCGGTAGTTGAACAAATCAAGTTTTTCGGGGTCGTCTTCAAATAGCGAAGCAACTGCGAAGTGCATGGCTACGCGTTCCAGCGTAACGCGGGTAGGCACCACGTTTTTAAGAAAACTTTCTGCGCCATTGGGCAATACATTGCTCGGGGCAGCAGCCAAACGAGTAGTAAATTCCGGATGTAGATCTTTGCCCGTCACATCCTGTATATAGTCCATGGTTCGCAGGGCATATTGCAAGATCTGATTGGTTTCAATGCCAGATATTTCGTCAAAAAACCATCCGCAACTCGTGTACATCAGTACTGCAAAACGCTGACTTTCGAGCAGGCGAAGCACTACGACTTTTTCTAGATGGCTGAGTTTTCGCCGGGCGTGTTTTTTCAAAAAAGCGTCCACAACGCTGTCCGAACGATCAAGCATTATTTCGATATAATCGTTTCGCGCGGCCCAGGGGTCCTGGAGCAGCCTTGCAGCTTCCCTTTCAAAAACGGGGACAAGTTGGTCTCGAAGCCAGTCAAGCGTTTCGCGCAGAGGCTTTCGCCAACGTTGATGAAAGCCTGGTTTTCCAGAATTACATCCACAATCGCTGCGCCAACGCTCCACTCCGTGCACACAACTCCAGGAGGAGTTTTCGTGGATATGCACTTCCCAAACCGGCGGATGGAGTTTCAAAAACTGCCCGTAATTCGTTAGCGTGGCTATTTCAGCGTTTTCCACATAATTCAGGCAATCGGCGAGGGCCATTTCTCCATAGCGGTGGTGGTGCCCATAGCTTTCTCCATCTGTAGCGATATGGGCCAATTGGGGCGAATCATCTTCGTCAAAAACTCCTGTAAGCCGTTGAGAAAAGGCTTTTCCGCTATTTAAAAGCCCATTGAAAGCCACTTCTTGTGCTATTTGGCCATGATAAAAAAACAGGGCAATTCGTCGGCCGCTCGGAAGCAGGCACCAATAAGGACGGCGGGTGTCGAGGTTGTTGGTATCAACGGGTTGCCATTGGCTGGATAGCTGGTTATCCGGTGATTGGGCACTGCTATTGTCTACCGGCTTTGCAGTACCGGCTGCCAATTTCCTAACCGCTTTTGCCTGGCGCGGCGCAAGTATGGTATATTGAATTCCGTGCGAGGCGAGCACTTCAAGGGTTTCGGTATTCACTGCTGTTTCGGCAAGCCAAATTCCTTCGGGGTAGCGACCAAAGCGTCGCTCAAAATCCCGAATTCCCCAGGTAACTTGAGTCACCTTGTCTCTGGCATTGCAGAGGGGCATGATAAGGTGGCTGTGTATCTGGGCTACAGCCGAGCCGTGGCCGTCAAACAAATCCTGACTTCGTTTGTCTGCTCGTAAAAGCATAGAATAAGCATCCGGGTCGTTTTCTTCGAGCCAGGAAAGCAGTGTTGGGCCAAAATTCCAAGAAATGCGGTTGTAATTGTTTCGGATCTTTACTATCCAGCCCTCGCCATCTAAAATGCGTGCTGCCGCATTTGGGGCATAGCACTCATGGTTGATGCGGGTGTTCCAATCATGGAAAGGATGGGCGGATTCTTGCTGTTCTACCGTTTCAAGCCAGGCATTCTCACGGGGGGGCTGATAAAAATGTCCGTGAATGCAGACGTATTTGTTCGATCGCGACATGGCGCGAAGGTACGAGTTTCAAGTTTCAAGTTATTATTAACCCTTTCCTAAGCAGGCATATATTGCAGAAAGTACGCCTAAAATATTTTTTGTTTTTGAACATGCCAAAATCCGACACATCAGATTAATTTTATGGCCCTGGGCTTGGTGCTTAGCCCGACTTGTTTATCTTTGTGGTGCCTTGGCAGGTAATTATCTAGTGTACGCCCGATGTTTTAGCCCGCGTTAGCCGCCACAGGCCTTTCTGGGCGGCTCTTGCACCAGCTGAGACCACGAACCGAAAAGGAACCTGGCACGCTGCTCCTGGTTCCGACTTGGTCGGGATTCATCCGAACCGACGCTCTTTTAGTATTCATTTGACCTAATCCGAAATTCACAGGCACGCGCTCTAATCAGTTCAGCGCCAACCTGTCAGCAAGATTTTAGATGCTGTTTTTCTGTGTGGCCCCGAGTACTCGGGGCACCGCAGCACTTGTGTCATGCCCCGCAGCTAAGGTGCCGCCTCCGTCCAGAACGGTCGGGACTATGGCGGCTAAAAGGGGGCATGAATTTCTCTCTTATTTTAAATCCATTGCAACTGATGTTACAATGGGTAAACACTTTCATTTCTTTAATTCTAAAACCGTACTACCATTCTCAACAAAATTTTCTTTTGGAAAAATGGGGGGGGCAGATTATGATTCTGCTTTGTTTTTCAATGTTACTTTTTTCCACCAAAACAGAAGCACAACTATCCCCTTGCCCTATAGATCGCTTTGAGTTTGAAATTGAAAAAGTCCCTCCTGCATC
>JBJXGO010000212.1:0-11026 GCA_046160345.1 Saprospiraceae bacterium | reverse complement strand
CCGAGTGCTTGCCCTTTTGAGTACTTGGGAGTGCAAGCACTCGGGCAAAGCGCACTTGATGCGGACAGATCCCGACAGGAAGACAACTCACATTGGCATAACTGCTCAGAATAGTCATGAAAATCCTGCTTATCACTTGACAATCAATTGTTTTTATATGCATTCTGAAAGGTCTTATGACCTGAGAAACATTATCACTCCTTCAGTTTTTCAGTATCCTCGCCAAGCGTTTTTTTCAGCATTTTATCAAAATCGGAGAGAAAATCGCGGTCTTGTATCTGCCGATAGACTTCATATTCTTGTTCTGCTTTGAGCCTGGCTTCCAGTTGTGTCACTTTCCCCTTGTGTTTGAGTATCGGATAATCGGAAAGTTGGAGAAAGCGATCCAGGAACGATGCCCAATCGTCCATGCCCATGACACGTTGTTGCAGCGCCCTGTTTTCGGCCAAGTCTAGATAAGCTGATACCATCCGGTTCAGTTGTTCGATGTGCTGCTCGCTCAGATAGTTTTTTGCGATGGCCACATCGGACTTTAATATTTTGCCACCGGGTGCATTTTTCCAGGTTTTCAAACCCATGAATAATTTGGCCGCATCTGCTTCTGTGTAGATGATCTCTGCAGCAGTTTTCCCGGTTATAGCCCAGTGCAATTTGTTTTGAACACTGCTAAAAAAATCTTTGGTAATCGTCGCCTCTTTATCATAATCGGCTGATAGCGCGTATATATCTGTTATTTTTTGGTAAAAACGGCGTTCGCTTGCGCGGATTTCCCGAATGCGCTCCAGCAACTCATCAAAGTAGTCTTTCCCAAACAATACTTTGCCTTGTTTGAGGCGAGCATCGTCGAGTGCAAAGCCTTTGATGATATACTCTTTTAGAACCTGGGTTGCCCAGATTCGGAATTGGGTTGCCTGAATGGAGTTCACTCGATAACCCACCGATATGATGGCATCCAGGTTATAGTATTGTGTAGGGTAGATTTTACCATCGTCGGCAGTATGTTCCAAAATGGAACTTACTGCCGACGGTTTTAGCTCGCCACTTTCAAATATGTTTTTGAGGTGCTTGGTTATTGCGGGTCTTTGCACACCAAAAAGGGATGCCATTGCTTTTTGGGTAAGCCAAACGGTATCAAAGACAATGAGCACTTCCATGTGCACACCACCATCAGGCGTCGTGTAAAGCAGAATCTCGCGGACGGTTTGTTTTTGTTCAGATTTCTTATTGTCCATCAGAGTCAGTAGGGAGATTAAACCGTAAAAATACTGACAAGGCTTTGAAAGGTCTTGATATCGCCCGATTTGTTGGTGTGAATGGTCAGCACTTTCCCCTTCATGAGGGGATAGTGCAATTCGAGGAAATCCGCGGCTTGGTCGGCCTCCTCTGTATTCATCGTCATGACGAAAAGAATCGGCGTCTTCAGTTTCTGGAGTTCTTCAAATTGCTGTTCCCATTCGGTGTAACCTAAATGAATATAGTCGCGGTATTGTTCGATAAAATCACTGCTGTTCTTTTCCTGAATTTTTTGCCGAGACTCCTCGTCGGGCAATACGGGTGACTTCACCACATTTTGCCGGATGGCTTCTACCAAGGGGTAATCGCAGATCGTTTGCACGAAAATGGCGCCGTTGTTGTGTTTGGGAGTGGCGGTGTAGTCGGCCTGAAGGCTCAGCCCTTTGCCGTTTTTAAGCGTCAGTTTGTGGCTAATGTCTTCGAGGCTTTTGAACCATTGCAAGGATTTGTCGTGAATGTGGTGGGCTTCGTCATTGAGCGCCACCAAATCTTGTATCTGATTGCTTCTCAATACTTTGCCCAAGTCCAGGCCTTTTGAAATGTCGGCATTGGGTTTGGGTTTTGTGCCTAAAAAAGTAGTTTCCAGGCTTTGTTCCGGGTCTTCATTGAAGAACACACGATGGATATTGGTCAGGAAAATATTGCCCGATTCTGTGATGGGCCGGAGTTCGTCCTGAATATGGAGTGTAGGTTGAAAATCATTTTGCCAGTCATGATCATCGAAGCCATTTTCCGGAAAAAAAGGTTCTTCAAAAAACATTTTCAGTCCATCAAAATCTTTTCGCAAGCGGTTGAGCACTATGATGTTGGGGGCAACCACCAAAAAGTTTTTTGATAGCGGACTATCGGTTTCGTACAGTTTATGGAAGTAAGACCAAACGATGGTGAGGCCCATGACCTTTGTTTTCCCCGCCCCGGTAGCCATTTTTACTACATAGCGTGTCCAGGTTTCATCAAACATGCCCGTACTAATGCGTCCCGACGAATCAAAACGCATCAGATCGTACTTGTCCTTTGACTTGGCTACTTCGTAGAGATAAATGATGGATTCGATTGCCTCGCGCTGCGAGAAGAAAAAGCGGAATTCCCGGCCATAAATGACGTGTTCTTGCTCGAACCAAAAGCGCAAAAGCGATTGTGAAGTCTGGGAGGCTCCTTGATACCCGTTTTCCCGCCAACCCGCCACTGCCAATCGGATTTTATGGACCAGTGGCGGCAGGAGTTTGTCGTATTCATTTTTTAGGGCATCCATTTGGCTCTGGGTGGGCGCCCAGCGCTCATGGGGATTTAGGATAGAAAATGGGTCAAGATGTTTCATTCGAGTTATTTCGATTGGTAAAGATAGATTTTCTTTTCAATCCATCACTTCCACCAAGCTCTTCACTTTAAAAGCCTTATTAGGTTCAGCCAAAACCTTGTCGGTTTTGAACAAGATATTTACCTGTTCGCCTGGCAGCAAATCGAAATAATTGTTTGCAAAAAAGCCCGCTTCCTCCGTTTGAAGATATACGTTTTTGGCAAGATTGCCATTGGTTTGCAGGGAGATAGCATAACCACCCTCCGTTTTTGCTACTTCGGTGATTTTAAGTCCGGGATCTGGCAACTTCATTTTCTTGGGTGGTACTGCGTAAAATAGGCGGCGGCTCCACAGGGTTGTTCCCAGGGAATCGCGCAATTCAATTTCAACCACGCAATTCTCCGGTTTTTTTCCGTCGAGCACAGTTTTGAGTGGTGACTCCCACAAGAGTTTGCTCGAATCGGGCGAAATGGCCAAACCTTGCTGACTGAATTCAAACAATTTGACGCCCTCAAAAGTATAAGCCCGCACATTCAAGGTCGCGCCCACACTATCGGCCTGGTCATTTACCCCATAGATTTTCAACACATTATCTTCCAAAATGGGCAACGCTGCTACGGGCGAAAAAGCCTCACGGGCGTAGTAATGCAGGGCTTTCCAACGCCCGTAATAATCGATACTGCTCCAGGAAGCCACCGGCCACACATCGTTCAATTGCCAATAAAGCGTGCCCATGCAATAGGGTTTGTTGCGCCGCTGGGCTTCAAACCCCGTTCGCATTCCTTCAGCCTGAAGGAGTTGGCTGACATAGACGAAATCCTCAAAATTTTTCGGAGTCTTATAGTCGCGCTTCATGTACTCTGCGATCAGGGCGTTGCCGCGCGGGTGTTTTTGATGCAAAAGCATGACTTTGCTTTCCAATTCACGATCGGTTGGTTCTGTGAATGATTGTATGGTGCGCCATTCGGGGAAGCTTTGAAATCCATATTCGCTCATAAAACGCGGCACTTTTTTGTTCAAAACCTCGAAAGGTTCCTCGTCATGCCATACGCCCCAGTAGTGGGAGTCGCCTTCGGTCAATGATTTGGGGTTGGCGCGGCCGTACCTCGGCGAACTTTCCCAATAAGGCACCCGATCTGCGTTGTTTTCCACATAAGTGCGCAAAATATCGTTAAACAACAATTTGTATTCCCGCCAAAGCTGGGTGCGTTGCGCCTCGTTGAACTGCATCTGCCAACCCCAGTTTTGCCAGGCTTCATCGTTTTCGTTGTTTCCACACCACAGCGCGATGCAAGGGTGTTGGCGCAATCGTTCAATCTGTTCAAGGGCTTCAAAGGCGGCTGTTTTAAGAAAACGGCCGTTGCCGGGGTAAAGCGCGCAGGCATACATAAAATCTTGCCAGACCAGAATGCCACGCGCATCGCAGAGTTGGTAAAAAGTATCGTCTTCATAAATGCCGCCTCCCCAAACCCGGAGCATGTTCATGTTGGCGGCCACCACATCATCGAGCAAGCTTTTGGTCTGTCTGGGATCTACGCGATCTTGAAAAATATCCTGAGGAATATAGTTCGCCCCTTTGGCAAACACCGGTTTCCCGTTGAGTTTAAAAAAGAAACTCTCGCCTTTTTCATCCTTTTGCGTCACCAGTTCAATGGTTCGAATTCCCAATCTAATATCCTGTTTTTCAAGCGTTTGTACACCTCTTTTTACTTCGATGGTAAAATCGTAGAGTGGTTGTTCGCCCATTCCTGCGCACCACCAAAGTTTTGGATTTTCTACGTCGTAGGTAACCGAGTCGGTGTGGGTGCCAGGCCAGATCACGCGGTCCTCCACAGACTTTCGCTTACCTTCTTTAAACTGAACAGTTACGGGGAATTTTAAATCAGAGCGGTAGCGAAAACGAGCTACCATGCGCGCTTTTTCAGGGCTTATGCTTTGGGTCGTGATGAACAGGTTTTCGAAGACAAAATCGTCCCAGGCTTCGAGCGCAGGTTTTTGGAGGATGCCGCAACCCACAAAACGAGGACCCCAATCCCAGCCATAATGAAATTGGGCTTTACGGGTCATGGTGCGTTGTCCGCCAGGCAATTCGTAGCCCAGATTTTTCCAGGCTTCTTCCGTTTTTTTCAGCGGGCTTTCAAAATAGATCTTGAGTTTATTCCCGTTAGGCTTCAAAAAACGCTTTACATCCACCCGAAAAGCGCGAAACATATTGTCTGTTTCCAGGATTAGCGAGTCATTGAGGTAAACCTGTGCGTAGGTGTCCAAACCTTTGAATATCAATTCGATGTGCTTTTTAGCCAACACATCGCTGCCTACCTCAAATGTAGTTTGGAACTCCCAGTCTTCTTTTTCGATCCATTGAAGTTTTTCTTCGTTGTCGCGCCAAAACGGATCTTCGATCAATCCGTTTTGCAAGAGCGCAGTATGGACGCTCACCGGAATATTCACAGGTTTCCAGTCGAGGGTATTGGCCTGACGGAATTCCCATTGGCCGGTGTTGAGCGTTTGGCGGAGTGGCGAGTAGTTTGCCTGGGCATTGGAAATCATGGGGAAGATGATGAGAGCGAGAAGGGTGATTCGTTTCATGCCGCAAAAATCCATAAAAATGTCCAATGTCCAAGCGAGTGCTGCTTTCGGGTTTTCAGGGCAGGTGATGGACATTAAAAACTCTCCTCTCTTCCCAGGTACCCGCCGCGAGCCTGCCAAAGCGGGTCCGCATTTTCCAGTTTTTTACCAACCACTTGTTCGTAATTAAGCCGTTCGTAGTTTTCTGCGCGGGCGCGTACCTGCGTGTTGAAATCGTAATTTCCAAGCGCAGGATATAAATTGCTCAAAGCAGCTGGAACATCTGGCAAATTGTAGAGTACCGTACCATTGGCTGGCTTGGTTACCACTTCCCAATTGATGTTAAGCGAGCCCGTTCGGCTTCGGGCAAATGCCAGCAAATCAAAATCTCCGGTACAAATTACCGCTACTGCCCGGTTGTTGGCAAGTATGGTAGGAGATAGGTCGAAGGCTGGTTCCGGCAAGGTAGCAGGCACATCCGTGTAAAAATTGTCGCTCAAATAGTTATAGCCATCCGCCACTCCAGCTGGCCCGTTGGATTGGAGCCGGAAAAGTTCAATATACGGTCGGTTAGGGTCAAAGAGATCGTTGTTTACAGGTTCAAAAACATCCACCGAATTATAGGCTGCTACAAATCCTCCCGGCGCACGGGGTTCTTCGCTTAGCGGGAAAAACTTCAGAAGCGAGCTATCCACCACGCCATCAAGCCGGTACTGCCAATTCGTCACAAACGGGAATTCAAGTGGGCGAGGCGGAGAGAAATTAGAAAGCAACAGCGAGGCGTCTATGATGTTGGCATTGAGTATTTCACCCACATTTTTAAAGACCAAAAACCGCCAGAAGTGCTCGCCGTTGACCAGAATCCGGATCCAGCACTGGCCTGTATTGTTCACCAAATATTCCCCGTAATAATTGTTGTTGGCCTGTGGTCGGGAAAGTGTTACTCCGTCTGGCACCACAATTGAATCGAGGGTGGTAAAGCCTGCAAGCGTAAAGCTTAGGTTGGTTACCTGGTGGAAATATAAATCCCGGAGATTGATTTTTTGTCCGCTGGCCAAATTGGTATAAGTGGTGAGCGTCAAGGTAGTGTCTTTTACGCCAGAACCTGGAGCTTCAAGAGTGGTCACCTTCAGGATGGTACAGTCAAAAATGTCATTCGGCCTGCTGTTCAGCACTTGTATATGGGCAGTGTCTTCGTTGGGAATCCAACGGAAGGCCACCAGATCCCCCGCTTCGTTGGAAAGAAATAAGGCATATTTGGCCTGAATTTCATAAAAATCATTTTTAACGAATACCTCGAATCTCGGCTCAGGGTCAACGGGGTTTTGGGCTTTGTCGCAGGAAAAGAGCCCGAAAAGTGTGAGCGCAAATAGTAGAATGCGTAGAAAATTCATGATTAAATCGGTTTGAGTAAAAAATGCGAGGTTTGCGCCACAAAATTAATACATTCTCAAGTATGAAATCTATTGCAGTCTATTGTGGCGCCAACAAAGGCACCCATCCCTGGTTTGAAGATGCCGCAGCTGAATTAGGCAAAACCCTTGCCAAACGTAATATCCGGGTCGTTTTTGGCGGTGGAAGTGTGGGCCTCATGGGCGTGCTTGCCAATGCCGTTTTGGCGGAATCTGGTCCGATTACCGGAATTATCACTGACCAGCTCAATGGCCTCGAACTCGGCCACCCCGGGGTAAAGGATATGATCGTTGTGAAAACCATGTCAGAACGCCGAGACCTGCTCATCCGAGACACAGATGGGGTCATTACACTGCCCGGAGGTTATGGCTCAATGGATGAGCTTTTCGAAGCCTTGACCCTTGCACAACTCCATCAATATCAAAGACCTATTGGCATTCTGAGCGTTCGAGGTTATTACGACCCGCTGCTGCATATGCTGGACAAAATGGTTGAAAATGGGTTTCTAAAACCCCAAAACCGCAGGCTCTGCATCGCATCCGACACCGTTTCCGAATTACTCACGGCCATGGAACGGTATGAGCACAGGGCAATAGATAAATGGCATTGAGTGCTTGTTTGGGAATCTGGTTATTTGTTGCACAGGTGCTTGCAAACAGTTGGTTCTGAAAATCAGTCCCCTAATAACCACCTCTACAACACCCCATTATATGTTTCATAGATCACGGCCGTCATGGTTTGACCCACGGCCTTTAGCACATTTTTGTCAATGATGTTGATATTGTCGTTATGGGTATGGTGGTGACTTCCAAAACCATGGGGTGGGTCATTGGGCTGACTAATGATGTCGATCATAGGAATTTGGGCGCCTTTAATGACAAACAGATGGTCGTCCGTGACTGCGCCCCGGTTTTGGTTGATAAAATACTCGCCATAACCCAATGAAAGTGCCAAATTCCAAACCTTTTCCACCACTGTAGGCGCTGCTTGCATCGAAACACCCTCCTTGTAAAAACGTGCACCTTTCGCCCCTACCAGATCCAACAGTATTGCGTAAAATGGATAATAGTCTCTTGTAGGCGTATTATTAGCCCAGTATTGTGAACCAAGGCACCAGGTTTCGGCCGCCCCTTGGTCATCTCCGTTGTCTTCCAGGTCAAAACAAATCAAATCTACCCCAATCTCCACCGGATTGTTGTGGATCGTTCGCGCGAGTTCGAGCAAAACACCGACCCCGCTTGCACCGTCGTCAGCCCCGTCGATAGGTTTGTTGGTATCCTTTGTGTCCTTATCCGCTTCGTTACGACTGTCCCAATGCGCTGCAAACAGAAGTCTTTTTGCCAATTCAGGTTTGTATTGGGCAATTATGTTCACTCCGTTAAACGTGCCTCCTTTGTAGTACGGGGCTTGAAATTTCTGCTCAGTCACCTTAAAGCCAAGACGTTCGAATTCCTGGACAAGCCAAGCCGAACATTTTTTATGAGCAGGTGTATTAGGTACTCGCGGACCAAAATCAACCTGCTTTTTTACAAAATAAAATGCCGAATCAGCATTAAAGTCGGGTACAGCGATTTGTGGCATATTACTCCTGGGCTTGACAACTGGATTCGGGGCAGGATCAGGTGATTTATTGTCCAAAAAAGGTTTAAGAACATAAAATGCCGCGAAAAGCAGCAGCAAAGCAAGCGAGGCATATGCCAATAGTGGGCGTTTTGTATTTTTTTGCATCGAAAAAATTAGATTTTATGGCACAAAGAACGTGGTTTTTGAGCAGGAATTGAATACTCCAACCGTATTCACATTTGATGCTCCCAAGGCCAAAAAGGTTTGATTTTCACAATGTCAATACCCTCTGCCACTTTTTCAAACCAGCGCAAAGGCGCCTGAATTTTATCTCCAGTTTGGGTGTCGCACTTGAAAAACTGGTAATAAAGCTGCAGACAATGCCCAACGCGGGAGAGCAGCGAATCAAGTTGGCTGTGCGGCGATGGGCGTCTGCGTTGCCCAAGCCATTTATAATAAGCATCATCGTGCGTTTCTATTACATCCAAAACTGCTGCATCACTCGTATATGATTCCATGAACTGGCGGGCGAGCAAGCCGTGACGTTTGGTCCAGTCTCGGGGGCGGGTGCGGCTTTCGGCGTGTTTGAATGTGTCGTGAGCCAGGGCGATGACGCGTAGACTAGCACGGTCTTCCCCGGAAAGATTGGGAAGGAGCGCAATGTTATCAAGCACCTCGCGTACATGAAGCACTACTTTGCCTTCAGGGTGACCAAAACGGGGTTCACCCCAGCAAAGTCCTTTGCGAAACTCAGGAGTAGCAAGCAATGATCGCTCAAAATCCGTTTCCGGACGGAGCAGTTGTTCAATTGAATTGGATGAATACAAAAAGCGGTCAGTCACAGGAGTTCGTCTATTTTGGCGGCAGCTTGGTCGGTGGTTAAAAACATAGAATGGTGAATGGCGTTTGACTATTTTTTAAATTCAAAAAATAGAACATTGTTGATTGCTGGTTAACGTGTCGTTAAAATAATGCATTCTGAAAGCAAACTTGCATCATCCTCGTTCTACCTGAGTCCTTACATCAAAAAATTAAACTTAGAACAATGAACAAATTTTGGTCAATTTTACTCGCGGGCGCAATAGGCGGCCTTGTCAGCTTGGGGGCAGCCAAAATGCTTGAAAAAAACCAGGCAACTCCCCTGCCCGAGCAGCAAACTTACTCCAAACAAGTGAACTATGGAGGCGCACCTGTGCCTTTTGACTTTACAAAAGCCGCCGAACGTGCCATGCCTGCAGTGGTACACATCAAAGCCTCAGAAAGCAAAGAGTCCGCTTACCAACGCCAAAGGGAAAACCGATACTCTAATCCGTTCCAATACTTCTTTGGCGATAGTTATGGTTTTGAACAACAGCCTCGATCTGGTACTGGTTCTGGCGTGATCTACACAGAAGACGGCTATATCCTGACCAATAATCATGTGGTGGAATTTGCCGACGAATTTGAGGTGACTCTGCACGACAACCGTGAATTCCGTGCCCGATTGGTAGGGCGAGACCCAAATACCGATATGGCCGTCATAAAAATTGACGCCAACGACCTGCCTGCATTCGAGTTGGGCAACTCTGACGATGTGCGGGTTGGCGAATGGGCTTTGGCTGTTGGAAATCCATTTGACCTGACTTCCACCGTTACGGCCGGTATTATCAGCGCCAAAGGCCGTGATATTGACATTATCAAAGGCGGCAAAGCCATTGAATCCTTCATTCAAACCGATGCCGCGGTCAACCCTGGAAACTCCGGTGGCGCGTTGGTGGATGTCAATGGCAGGCTTATTGGCATAAACTCTGCCATCGCAACGCCCAACGGCGTGTTTGCGGGCTACTCTTTTGCCATCCCGATCAACCTCGTAAAGCGCATTGCCGACGACCTGGTAAAATATGGCGAATATCGCCGTGCATACCTTGGGGTGAATGTTGTTACTATGGATTCCAATATTGCTAGTGAAAACGAAATACCCTATACTCAAGGTGTTTTGATTGACAGCCTGGACCCTGAAGGCTCTGCTGCTCTGGCTGGTGTGCAAGAAAAAGATGTGGTGGTCAAAGCAAATGGCAAAAATGTGACAACAACTTCTGAACTAATGGAGCTGATCGGACGTTCAAAGGCAGGAGATGTACTGACACTCAATGTAGTGCGAAAAGGAGACAATCGCGAAATTCCAGTCCGACTTAAAACACGCAGCAACAATTAAGCATTATAGCCGTTTATTTGATACAACCGCTTAGGTATCCAAAGATAAAAAGTTGGTTTTTCGTTTTGTTTTGATGTGTCGGCCTCTGCGCA
The DNA here is from genome assembly GCA_046160345.1 of Saprospiraceae bacterium. GTDB lineage: Bacteria > Bacteroidota > Bacteroidia > Chitinophagales > Saprospiraceae > M3007. The sequence continues at coordinate 606 of JBJXGO010000212.1, read as the reverse complement.
ATGCAGGGGTCGACTTTTTTTGAAATAAACCCTACTTTTGTGCCCTCCATACCAATGTGCCTTTACTGTGTTTTTTTGCACATTGTCACTCCCGGGTAGCCGGAATCAAATTCGTTAATGTATGAACAAAACCTTGCTCTTGGTAGCGCTTTTCCTGGTATTGGGTGGCGCTGCCTGGTATGCCCTTTCTATCAAGAAAAAACAATCGGGCACACATGTCGCCTGGGACATGGATTTTGCGGTAAAATATCCCAAAAACATTGGAAAAGTTTTCATCGCAGACCGAAAAGGAGGCACGGCCACCCTTGAAAAAAATGGCAACCAATGGCTTTACAATGGTAAACATCCTGCTCGCCCTTCAGCAGTCGAATCCCTGCTTGAAACCTTTGCCAATGTAAACGTACTCAATATTCCTCCCCATGGCGCAGTGCCAGGAATGGTCAAGGAACTATCTGCCGATGGCATCAAAGTTGAAATCTATGACCTTAAAGGCAAATCCATGAAAACTTATTATGTAGGAGGGGTAACCAATGACGAAAGGGGCACGGTACTCATGATGGAAGGCTCTGAACAACCTTATCTGGTACATGTTCCCGGGTTTATCGG
>JBJXGO010000211.1:0-12975 GCA_046160345.1 Saprospiraceae bacterium | reverse complement strand
TATCATGGACACAACTACGAAATGGAAGTAAGGGTCACGGGTGAAATTGACCCAAAGACTGGGATGGTTGTAGACCTTGGATGGCTCTCAAAACTCATCAAAACCGAAATTGAAGCGCGGTTTGACCATAAAAATCTGAATCTCGACAGCGAAGAATTCCAAGAATTGATCCCAACCGCAGAAAACATTTGCCTCGTGATTTGGCGGATCCTTCGAAAGCTGCTGCCCGAAAAATTTGACTTGCACATACGCCTGTATGAAACGCCGAGAAATTTTGTGGAGATCGGGTAGTTTAATGGCCGAGCTCTAATCGCTTGCACACGAGTGATTGATACCCAGCACATAATGCTTTACAGCGCCGATTTCTGTCGCCAGATTTGAGCCTAAAAAACCTTGAATGTCAGCATCTGTGATAGAGGTTTTGTATTGTGCCAGGATAGGTTTGCTCAAGGGTAAGTAACTCCAATGCCATTTTTCTTCCTGGTAACCACTTGCCCGCCCTGCGGTGTAAGGCTGGCAAAAACCAAATTCGTGCGCGTGTGCGCTGAGCCATTCGTACACCTTGTGGTACTCCCCACCCTGCTCAAAAGAGGAATTGTTCAAGGTATTCAAGTCAATATCTGTTCCCCAGTGGTGGCGCGAGGAACCGGGCATGGAAGAATATTCCAATATTTTCAGGGCTCGGTCTTTAGCTAAGGGAGCCTCTTGTTCAAATCGGCTCCATTTGCCTTCCCAGATGTTTTTTTGCTGCGCAAAATTTCGGGTAGAAGAAATTATTTTAAGTGAAATACCCGCTTTTTGAGCACTATCCCACATCATTTTGAAAGCCTCAAAAGTTTCCTTGCGCAACATCATACCAGGCTTGTCGGAATAGGGTTTGCCTACAGGCACAAAATCAGGATGTTGTACGGGGTCGAATTTTCCCAATAAATAATCCTTGCTAACCTGAATGGGTCTGGGCACGGAATCGGAAGAAAGTTGTGCCTGGGAAACGCTCAAGGGTATTGCAGAAGAAGGCGTATCAGTATTTCCACATGAAATGGCACTGATGATCGATAAGATCCAAAAAAGAGTTAAATTATTGACTTTCAGCATTTTCAATCTTTTTTTTCAGGGTTTCTTTGGTAAAGGTTCCGGCATCGTGCCACAAGCATTGTCCATTTTTGTACAGCATGAAAGTGGGCACTCCCATTACCTTCATCTGCACTGCCAAGTCGGTATTTTTATCCACGTCAATTTTGATGATGCGCACCCGATCTCCGAGCTCGGATTTCAGATCATCAAGCACTGGCGCCATGCCCCGGCAAGGTCCGCACCAAGGGGCCCAAAAGTCGATCAGAACAGGTGTTTCGGATTGAATTATAGATTCAAAAGAGGATTTCATAACAAGCGCAAAGGTAGTAAAAGTGGTCAATCAGGGGTTTAAAAAGACGTTCGGGCTATTTAGGCTGAGTAAAGTTCGGCAGCGTTCGACTTTTGAAGAAAATTTAAAACATGAAAAACATTCAACGCACAATGCTCTTGCTGGCTCTTTTCGCCTGGCCCACAAAAATTTCCGCCCAAAAACAAAAACCTGAAAACCCTGAAAAGGCCATCAAAGCCACCATCAATCGTTTTTTTGAAGGCATGGAAAGCGGCGATACCACATTATTGAAAAGCACCTGCACCCCTACTATGATCCTCCAGACCTATATGGCTGACAAAGAGGGGAAAATGCAGGTTTATACCGAGGAACTCTCAGATTTTTTGGCCATGGTAGCTACCGCGGGCACGGATAAGTATGACGAGCGCATCAAGTTTGAGGCCATTCATGCAGAAAAGTCCTTAGCAAGTGCTTGGACTCCTTACTCCTTTTATATCAATGGGAAACGCTCACATTGTGGCACGAATTCTTTCCAATTGGTCAAAAATGCGGATGGATGGAAGATCCAGTACATCATTGATACCCGAAGAAAACAGGGTTGTGAGTAAAAAGAATGTCGCTGAAATGGCAAAAAAAGCACACAAAGGCAAAAATGTTAAGGAAATTGCTTGAACAGATACAAAACGCTCTACTTTTGGCGTTTCCAGCCAAATTCAAAAATCGGTCTCAATTCTAACAGCACCTCTTATCTTTATGACACTCAATGCCTTTCTGAGCGCCTTCTTCTTCCTTCAAACCTCCTTACCCGCTACGACCAAACCGGAAGAAACGCAAAGCCTTTTGGACATCATCTTGTCCAGCAGCACCTCTGGACTTGTCGTGATGGCCATTCTTTTCATCCTTTCGATAATAGCGGTTTACATCATTATCGAACGATATTTTACCCTTACCAGGGCCGGACAAGTCGATCACAATTTTATGAATTCTATACGCGCCAGTGTTGAAAGTGGCAACCTTCAGGCGGCAAAAGCGCTCTGCCAAAGCGTAGATGCACCTATGGCACGCATGGTAGAAAAGGGTCTTGATCGTATCGGAAAGCCCTTGGACGACATCAACAAATCCATTGAGAATGTGGGCAACCTGGAGCTGCTCAAACTTGAAAAAAACCTTTCTACACTTGCCTCCATCTCCGGAATCGCCCCTATGATTGGGCTTTTGGGCACCGTAATAGGCCTTATTATTTCATTCCAGGACATGGCAAATGCACAGGTAGTGACCCCTAAAGTGCTTTCCAGTGGTATTTACCATGCCCTTACAGCAACTGCAGCAGGTTTGTTGGTATCCATTATCGCAATGGCCGGTTTCAACCTGCTTGTTACGAATCTGGATAAGGTAATTTTTAAAATGGAAAACACCGCCGTGCAGTTCATGGATCTGCTTCAAGAACCCACTCGATAAATGTATGCGTGTAAATGTCCACTGCATACACCATACCTCATACCTCACACATCATTACTATAAAATATGGGACTCAAACGCCGCCAGAGAGTAGAGCCAGAATTCAGCCTTGCAGCTATGATTGATGTGATCTTCCTGCTGCTGATGTTCTTTATGCTTACCTCCAACTTCGTCACCCCCAACGCCCTCAATCTCCAACTGCCTTCCAGCAGTTCAAAAAGCATGGCTTCACCAGATTTGGCCGTTTCGGTCAATGCAGAAGGCAAATTTTTTATTGACCGCACGCCAGTAGCAGTTGGCAGTTTAGAGAACGCCTTGAAAGCAAAGATCAGAGCGGGCAAACTGGACGTGAAAACTACCACCATTACAGTTGCCGCCGATAAGGCAGCCTCTGTAGAAAACATGGTAATAATACTCGAAATTGCCAATCGCTTACGTTTAAAGACCATTTTGGCCACCGAGCCACAAATGGTTGCCCCAAAATAAGCGTCTAATCAAATGAGTCGGCCAAATAATTTCAATGGAACGGTTTGTGCAATTCGAAAGGAGAATTCATCCCTTCTCAAAAAATATATTCAGACATGAAAGCCGTTGTAAATCAAGAAGAAAATCGGACAAAAGCGCTTATTGGCAGCACCCTGTTTCACATAGCCCTGCTGCTTTTGCTTATAATTTATGTAATTCCTGCACCGGAAAGCTTGCCTGAGGCTTCGGCAATTGAACTCGACTTTGGCGGCGGAGGCGGAGACAACGCAGCTGCCGGTGAGCCCGACAAAGGCATGAATGACGATTACACCCCGCTGGGTGAGGAGCCGGCACCTTCTCCCACTCAACCCTCTACCTCAACGCCCGATCCTGTACCCACTCCAACCAAATCAAATTCAACCCCTCCCCCTCCCAGCCCTACTGCTGACGACCCGGACGTGGCTGCGCTCAAACAGCAAAAAGAACAAGAGCGAAAAAAACAGGAGGAAGCCACACAACAAGAACGGGCCAGACAAGCAGAAGCTAACCGCCAGCGCGAAGCCGCAGAGCAGGCCAAGCGCGATGAACAAGCAAAGCGTGACCGGGTAAAGAACAACGCAGGTAGCGCTTTTGGCAAGCCAGGCGGTACCGGACAAGGTGCAGGCGGCGGCGGCAAACCGGGCAACGGCGGCATCAACGGTGGTACTGGCGACAATCCCTTTGGCAAGAGCAGCGGCGACGGCGGTGGAACCGGTGGTGGTTCTGGTACCGGGACAGGCGCTTCTATTGGGGGCGGCCTGGGAGGCCGTGCAGTAGTAAAACGAGGCTCTATCAATGACAATTCTCAAAAGAGCGGAAAGGTTGTCATCGAAGTATGTGTAAACAGCAGTGGAACGGTTACGAGTGCTGACTATACCCAACGCGGCTCTACCACCAGTGATAGCGAATTGAAAAACAAAGCCCTGCAAGCCGCACGGGGATATCGTTTTGCCGCTTCTTCCGCCGACCAGCAATGCGGCACGATCACCTTTAATTTTACCTTGAAATAGCAGTGATAGTCTCACTTTTAGTGAGACTATCACTCTAATTCGCGGCCCGACAGGTTTTAAAAACCGGTCGGGCTGCGTTTTTTATATGGATGCTAAAATGTCCTTTGCTTCGTTTTGTATTTGAAAATCCAAAATCGCACTACCTTTTCGCTGTAATATGGACATTTATACCCGCAAATCTTATTGGAAATGGTATCTGGTAGCAGGAGGCGCCCTCATCGTCGCCCTCTCGCTAGCATACACCCGCTATCTTGGCAATCAGCTAGCCGAACGCGAAAAACAACAGGTTGAGCAATATCTTGAGGCACAGCGGACACTGGCCACTTCTAGCGGCGACCCCTACCAATCCTTTTACTGCGATATAAGTTTTCAACTTAAAGTGGTACAAGGTAATACCACTGTCCCCATATTACTGCTCAATGAACGCGGCGGCATTGACGGATATACAAATGTAGGAGAGGATGAAAATGACAGCATATCAACCGAGGCGTTACAGCGTGTTTACAAGGGTATGTTGGCAGACCGTGCAGATACCATTCATGTACCCGTGGGGGACGACCTGCAAATTGTGATGTATGGAAAATCTCGTCTAATGAAGTTGTTAGAATGGTACCCATACATACAATTGTTTTTGATTGGGGTATTTATAGCATTTGGGTATACAGGCTTTAGCGCTTCACGGCGGGTGGAACAAAACAAAGTATGGCTGGGCATGGCCAAAGAGACCGCCCATCAACTTGGCACCCCGATAACGGCAATACTGGGCTGGATAGAAACCTTGGAAGCCGTGAACGAAGACCGGCCAGACAATCAGGAGATGCTCCTCGAATTGCGCAATGACGTAACCCGCCTTGAACTAGTGGCCGATCGATTTTCGAAAATTGGAGCAACCCCCGAACTTACACCGATCAACCTTTACGAACAACTGGAGGCCTGCCGTGTGTACATGCAACGCAGGGCCCCACGGAAAACGGTATTTGATTTCCCCAAACCGGAGGAACATGAGCCCTTGATGGTGTTTTTGAATCCGCCACTTTTTGACTGGGTAATTGAGAATTTGCTCCGCAATTCAATAGACGCCATGGAAAGTGGTGAAGGAGTTATTGCAGCATCAATTTATAAATCAGGAAAATGGGCGTGCATAGACATTAGCGATACGGGCAAAGGAATACCCTCCAGTAAGCACAATACCATATTTAAACCCGGCTACAGCACTAAAACAAGAGGTTGGGGCCTCGGCCTTTCCCTTGCAAGGCGTATTATGGTAGAGTACCATCAGGGCCGTATTTTTGTCAAACAATCAGAGGTAGGCCAAGGCAGCATATTTACGGTGAAATTGCCCATAAATCGAAAATAAAACCGATGTAAATCCTTGCTGCGTCCTTTTCTATGCAAAACGTCCTGCTGATTTTTATTCGAAACCCGCAGTTGGGCAAAGTAAAAACCCGCCTTGCACATACACTTGGCGACGAGGAAGCATTGCGCATTTATCAAATCCTTTTAGAAAAAACCCGTGAAACTGCAGAGGCCTGTGACGCCAAACGCTTCTTGTATTACAGTGAATTCATAGAGGAAAATGACGAATGGCATCCTGATTTTTTTCAAAAAAAAGTCCAGTATCCGGGTGCTCTGGGCGAACGTATGGAGGATGCTTTCGAAAGGGCATTTCAATCCGGGGCACACAAGGTTGCCATCATTGGAAGTGATTGCCCTGAGCTGACCCCTTCAGTACTCCAACAGGCTTTCAATCTGCTTGCTTCAGCAGATTTTGTGTTAGGGCCAGCATCAGACGGAGGGTATTATCTCCTTGGAATGAAGACATTTGAACCCACCGTTTTCAGGGGCCTTGATTGGAGTACGGAGACCGTGCTGCAGAAAACCATAGAAAAGATCAAGACGTGTAACAAATCCTATGCGCTATTGCCTACGTTGATTGATGTGGATACCGAAGAAGATTGGAGGGCCTTGGCCAGAAAAAAGATTATATCCTGATTACTAAACCTAGATTTCGTCATGAAAAAAATTGGAATATTCGCCTCCGCCCTGGCACTTCTGCTGCTGTGCTTTTATTTTATTAAACAGGCCGCCAGGCGCGAAACGACACATCCGCCAATCAGCACCCCCGAACCCTCAGACTATCTCTGGGCGCAACGCGCTTTCCCATACGGTTTTGTGCCTTCTGATGCTTTTTACAAAGCATTGGAAGAGGTGCAAAATACGGCCTTGGATCGTGGCAATAACCTCAACTGGGAACTGGCTGGTCCAACCAATGTAGGTGGCCGAATCACCGATATTGCGATGCATCCCAGTGATTTACAGACCATTTATGCTGCATCAGCCTCCGGTGGTGTGTGGAAATCTCCGGACAGAGGAGTTAATTGGCAGCCAATTACAGAAGATCTTCCCAGTTTGAGCATCGGAGACATAGCAATTGACCCCTCCGATAAAAATATGCTTTATGTTGGCACTGGCGAGCCCAATGGTGGCGGCGGCTCTATCGCATATGACGGACGGGGCATTTTCAAGAGTTCAGATGCCGGCTTGAGCTGGGTTTCGCTCGGGTTGGAGTTGTCGGGCAGTATCGGACGCATCGAAGTGGACCCGGAAAATCCTCAGCGAATTTTTGTGGCGGCAATGGGCCGGCTTTTCAGCAATAATTCGGAGCGCGGCATTTTTCGCAGCGAAGACGGTGGGGCAAGCTGGCAAAAATCGCTCTTCGTCAACGATTCCACGGGAGGCATTGACCTTGCTATCCATCCGCTTGACCCCGACACCGTATTTGCCGTTACCTGGCAGCGAACCCGAAGACCCAACAAACGTATGTATGGCGGCCCTGGCTGTGGGATATGGCGCAGCGTGGATGGTGGCAATCAATGGCAAAAACTTGCAGTTGGGCTTCCTGGAAACAACCTTGGACGTATCGGAATTGCCATAAGCGCCTCAGAACCAAATATTTTATACGCCATCTATGCAGATGAGATCGGTTTTTTCAAAGGCATTTACAAAAGCACAGATTCCGGCAATTCCTGGGCATTGCAAAATGGTGGCGATCCCGGATATCCAGGTTTTGGATGGTGGTTTGGTCAAATCCGTGTCCATCCGCTCAATGCCGATCATGTTTATGCGCTGGGATTGGACTGGACAGAATCATATAACGGTGGACAAACCTGGACAGGAGCATCCGAATACCTCCATGCCGATTACCATGCTCTTTACATCCATCCTGCCAGCCCGGACTTTAGGGTAGTTGGCAACGACGGGGGCGTTTACACCTCCACAGATGTCAGTAATAAATATTCCCATCGCCCTTTTCCCATTACCCAGTTTTATACCTCCGAAATCAACCATCAATATCCAACGCTTTTTTCGGGAGGAGCACAAGATTACGGTACATGGCGTTCTCGTTATGGCGGCCTGGATGATTGGGAGCATTTTGCCGGCGGTGACGGGTTTGTTACGCTCGTCAATCCTCAGGATAGCAGCATTTACTATGCAGAATCCCAATATGGTGGCTTTTTTGGAAGCAATGGTGCATCAGCGCCTGCCAGCGAGCGTTACAATTGGAACACGCCTTATATTTTTGACCCGAATGATCCCAATATCATGTATTTCGGGGCAGAAAAACTATTCAAATCCACGAATGGCGGATTGGGATGGACGGCCATCAGCAATGACCTTAGCAATGGCCCCACAGGGCAAAACGGGGTGAGATACGGCACTATCACAAGCATTTCTGCCTCTGCCTCCGACCCAAATGTGCTATGGGTTGGCACAGACGACGGCAATGTTTGGACGACCAATAATGGAGGCGGTAATTGGACAAAAGTGTCGCAGAGCCTTCCAAAACGTTGGATAAGCAAGGTCCAGGCTCATCCCGACAACCCCGATGTTGCTTTTGTTTGTCTTTCCGGTTACCGCCATTTTGACAACATGGCACACATTTATCGAACGTTCAACAAGGGGCAGAGCTGGGAAAATGTAAGTGGAGACCTGCCTGATGTACCCGTGAACGACCTTATTTTGGACGAGCCAGACCGGGTTTGGTATATCGCTACGGATGTAGGCGTTTTTGTAACAATCAATGAGGGCGAATCCTGGCTGCCCTGCAATGATGGTTTACCTACCGTGCCGGTGACAGACTTAACACTTCACCGAAATACCAGAGCCTTGGCTGCGGCTACCTACGGGCGTTCGATGTTCAAGACCGAAATACCAATCTATTTTTCTACTTATTCCCCTCAAACCTTTGAAAACGTTCGTGTTACACCCAACCCTTTTGTTAATCAAGCACAAGTTTCTTTTACAGTTTTGGAAAAACAAACGGTTCGTTTGCAGTTGTTTGACTTGTCAGGAAAAAGCATAAAAACGCTTTTCGCGGGCGAGTTACAGGCTAGGGAACAAGTTGTTGAAATGGCAGGCAATGGCTTGACGGCGGGCATTTATTTGCTCAAAATGGAAGGAAAAAATGGGCAAGGCTTTTGTCAGAAGCTTGTGAAGTATTGATTTCCACACCTTTTTAGCTTAAAATTAGAAATGCTGTTACTTTTACCGCGTTCTTGCGTATCAAGCGCTAAATTTTAAAACAAAACAAAACTTATGATCAGCGAACTCAAAGCCTTTCTTTTTCGTGCCGACGTTTTGGCCGTAGCCGTAGCCTTCATCATTGCGGGCGCATTTCAAAAAATCATTGATTCCTTGGTGGAAGATGTGATTATGCCCATAATTGGTATGATCGCAGGCACTCCGGATTTTTCAAGCATCATGATTGGCAGCATCAAAATCGGCAATTTCCTTAATGCCATTATCAATTTTGCTATTATTGGAACGGTGTTGTTCATGTTAATTAAAGCCGCAGGCAAAAAAACGGAAGATGTGAAGTAATTGACTGCTTCAAAATAATAAGGGGGCATTCGCTGTTGAAGTGAGTGCCTCCTTTGTTTTTTGGAGAGAACGCGTATATTTGTTCGTTCTCCTTTCAAACCTACCTTGTAAAAATATCTATGAAATTCTCCTCCCACACCCGTATCCTGTTGATTGTCAACCTTCTTTTTGCAATAGGCTTTTTAGGTCTATGTGTTTCTTCATTCAAAAACGAAGACAATCAGCCAGACCAGCATGTACGTTCCGTCAACCTGGACAAGGATTTTGACTTTTGTGGTGAAAAATTCCCGATGGACAATTTTGATGTGCGCCAACGTCTTGATGCCGAGCTGTTACGGAATGTATATTTCCATTCTCAGACAATCCTTGCCATCAAACGTGCGAATGCGATATTCCCCATCATAGAGCCAATAATAAAAGCAGAAGGACTGCCTAGTGATCTAAAATACCTTGCCGTGGCAGAAAGCGCCCTTTCCAATGCAATATCGCCGGCTGGTGCACGCGGCGTTTGGCAGTTTATGAAAGATGCTGCCGGTGGATACAACCTGGAGGTAAATTCTGAAGTGGACGAGCGTTATCACCTTGAAAAGGCCACCCGGGCAGCTTGCAAATACATGAAAAAAGAAAAAGAACGGCTTGGTTCCTGGACTTTAGCCGCCGCGGCATACAATGGCGGCCCTGGACGTATCATTGAAGAAATGGCGAAGCAACGTGCCAAAACCTTCTTTGAACTCAACCTCGCCGCTGACGAAACTATGCGCTATCCGTTCCGTATCGTGGCCATTAAAGAAGTAATGGAACATCCCGAGGAATACGAATATACTGTGGAAAAAGAACACCTCTACCCGGCGCTAACGGAGTTTAAAACTGTGGAAGTGAAGGGTGCAGTAGCAAATTGGGGCGATTTCGCACGCGAACAAGGCACCAACTACAGAATGCTCAAACTTTACAACCCCTGGCTGATTGACAGCAAGCTTACCAATAAAGAGGGAAAGACGTATCAGATTCGGATACCTAAGTAGGTTATTAGTTGATTGGTTACTGGTTATTGGTTGATTAGTTCTTGGCACTCACTGGCAACCAATAACCAATCAACCAGTAACCAATCAACCAATAACCAATCAACCAACCTTAAACACCATCCCAAACGTTATCCGCAGTATTCTGCTCGTATTCCGACCATTAAGTATGTATCCTCCGCTAAGGTAAAACCCGGTTTTTCCGGTGTCGGAGTAATAGGCTGTTCCTCCTATCTGGGTATAAGAAACTCCATAAGCCTGAGGCAGATCTGGCAAATTTTGCACATAATCCGCCCCACCTGAAGTGTGCTGCCACTCCGCCCAGGCATCCAGGTAATAATGACGGGCCGGAAAACCAATTTTTACTAAAAACGTTGTAAAGCTTTGGGGGTCAAGGGGTTCGTAGTCGGGTCTTTGTTGTCGAACAATGGCTATATCGGCATTTTTCAGTTGATCCAGCCGGAAATTATACCCGCCTGTGGCATTAACAAAAAGACCAAGTGGCGTTTCCCATTGGACAATGAGCTTGGCTGGGACAGTAATTGCTTTTTGCCCTAATGCCCCCGTGGAGGTGATTTTGTAATTACTGATTGGGAACGTAGCTCCGGTTCCCAAAAGCACCCCAATCTTTCCTACTTTCCCAAGTGACGCATGTATGGGCCGGTATTTTACAAAAAGCCCGGCATCTTGTAAGCCGCTTTGGAGGGGAGTAAAAACAGCCGCTGCCGTTGCCACTAAATCAAATTTTTCTGTTAATCCATATTCAGCGAATAAACTGAGCATCTGACCCTTGTAAGCCTCGTCGTAGATGCTGCCACCTGCGCCGTCGAACTTTTGAGCAGAATTTAACGAAAATGAAGGCGCAAGGTCAAGCACTCCTTTGCCCTTCATATAGCCGTCGAGCGGACCTTGGGCAGCAACAAAAAGCGGGAACAAAAGAAAAAGGGTTGTTGGACTGGCAGACATTGGATTGTTAGATTTTTATGATTAAAGGAATTATTTGGTTTTGTCGACAAAGCTTCACTTTGAGTTGTTTGGGATAGACCGATATCGCTGCAAATGTCTGGACAAAGACCAACGGCCGTTTTTCTGATTTTACGAATAAAGGTTTCATCCATTCCCCAGCACCTAAAACGATACAGGAGCCACCCCAATTTCGGGATGGCTCCTGCATTATGATCATTGTGCCATTGCTTCCACCCAGCCATGACTCCGGTGAGCAAAATTACAATGAACTATTTCTTTTTGCTCCACTCCATGATGCTCTTTTCGTTCATGCGAGGATAGTCTTCATTCCCTTCTTTTTTTGCCAGTTCGGTGCTTTTTTCGGCCACCGCGATGGCATCCTTGTAGCGCCCCAACTCGGAAAGGATATTGGCCTTCAGGCGAAGGGTCCAGAATTTGTCGCCGCCTTTTTCAAGTGCTTTGTCCACCCAAACAAGTGCTTGCGCCATATCTTTCTTTTCTTCGTAATAGTATCTTGCAGCAGCATTGTAATCGCTCGCACTTGGGCCAGCCATTGTATTTTCGATGGCTTTCATTACTTTCGTGTCGGTGTCCGTCATAATTGGGATTACGACTTTGGTGTATTCCCAAATAATTTCAAGGTCGCCACCGTTATTACGCAAATTGTTGAGGTTCAGGGTAAAGGTTTCTACCAAGTCACGTATTGGAACCGCTGATACGGTAAAGCGTGCCTGAACATCTTCTTCTTTGAAATCCTTTGGCTCGGGCGTTCCCCAAAAGCTGGTATTTTTGTAGAAAATGATAGACCATTCTTTTTCTCCTGGAATGGTGTAAAGGGCATAAGTACCTTTGGGCAGGGGCATTCCGGCTACTTTTGCATCGTCAGATACCGTCACTTTGGTACTTGCGTTTGCGCCAGTACGCCACATTTCGCCAAATGGAACCAGGTCGCCAAACACTTTGCGGCCTTTGGCGCTGGGGCGGGAATATTCCAGATCCACTTTCATGAGGCCCATATCCTGGCTGACTTTGCCAACGGGGCTAGGTGCTGGTGTTTTGATTTGGCCGTTAGCTGCAGTAAATGCTGCGAGAAGGGCGGTAAGTAAAAAAAGTTTTTTCATGCTTTAATAAATTTCTGGCTTAAACAATAACAATCTCAAATGGTTGAATCTGCTAAAATAAAATCAACACTTATGTGGAAAAAAACATTGTTCTTCTTGGCGCTCATCAGTGTCGTATTTGCTTGTCAAAAAACGATTTTCACAGGGCGCAAATCACTGAATCTTATCCCCAACGCGCAACTCAACTCGATGAGTTTGGCGGAATATCGGCAATTTCTTTCGGAAAACAAACCGCTAGGCTCTGGTTCTGACCTTGATCTTGTGCGTCGGGTAGGAAATGATATTAAGGCTGCTACAGAGGTTTATTACAAATCAAGGGGTTTGCAAAAAGAGCTTAAAGATTTTGCCTGGGAATTTAATGTAGTGGACGACCCTACTGTAAATGCCTTTTGTATGCCAGGAGGTAAAGTAATTGTTTATACTGGCATACTGAAAGTGACACAAAACGAGGATGCGCTGGCGGTGGTAATGGGTCACGAAATCGCACATGCCCTGGCCAACCACGGCAACGAGCGTGTGAGTCAGGGTCTCGTGGCACAACTTGGACTTACCACACTTGATCTCGGTTTGGCAATGTCCCAAAAACCTGCACAAACCCGTAACCTTATCATGACGGCAGCAGGGGCTACCACTCAATTGGGTGTACTACTCCC
>JBJXGO010000210.1:0-22094 GCA_046160345.1 Saprospiraceae bacterium | reverse complement strand
GCACAGCCAACACCCAGCCAGAGCTGGCATTCCGCAAAGCTTTGTGGCATGCGGGGCATCGTTACCGTCGAAATTACAAAGGGGCTCCGGGTCGGCCCGACATTGCTTTCCTGCGCTGGCGAATCGCGATTTTTATTGACGGCGACTTCTGGCACGGCTACGATTGGGAGCGCAAACGCCTGGCTTTCAAAAGCAACCGCGAATACTGGATCCCGAAAATCGAACGCAATATGCAGCGAGACCGCGAGGTGGATGCCCAGCTCGAAGCGGCCGGTTGGGAAGTTCTGCGCATCTGGGAACACGAGGTGAAAAAGGATTTTGGCGCAGCGTTCTACAGGGCATTGCGGTTTATTGAGGAAAAGACGGGCGTGGGGGGAGCAATTGACGATTTTGGATTTACAATTGGGTGAACAAATCTTTGATTTTATCCATCATTCTAGGGAACTTAGTTTTTCAACCAGGTACTTCCCTACAATTCCAGCCATCTGGCTTTGTTGTTTGGTTGTAATAGAAACTGTATGATTCCCTTTGAATAGGTCTTTTTGAATAGTGTAAAACTGTATCTGGTATTGATATCTTTCAAATTCAATCTTTACTCCAAAAACAATATCATTAGCTGGGGTAGGATTTTTTAGAAAGCCATGCCACCTAAAATTGATATCAAATATTTGAATTGTTCCAAGTCTATTTTGTATATGAAAATTAGAGAAGGTTTGCTCAATGTCATTAATATAGAATTCTTGAAAGTGTCCGTCTGATAGCCTACAGTTAGCTGCCTTAGTAGCCTTATCAAAAAACTTGTCAAATCGTAAGGTTTTTTCATGAAGAAGGTTGAAAAATGGGATAATACTGTCCTTCATTCTTTCAAAAGCCAAGTCATTTGAAATTTCTTTCACTAAAGGTGCATCCCTTGACATAGAATGCTCTAAAATGGACAACTCCTTTTCCCAATCCCCCTCCTCTTCCACACTTTCTCCCTTCGCTGCACTAATACTCAACTCCAAAGACCATAGCACTTGTTCTGCAACATACATTGCAAACGCTTCAAAATCACCCACATCCGCACGATTGAGTGCTGCCAGGTAATTCTTTTTGTCGTCTGATTTAATGATTACAGGTGGGAAACCATATCGTAGCAAATGGTAGTTCATCAACAGACGAGAAACCCGACCATTACCATCGTCGAAAGGATGTATCCGAACAAAATCGTAGTGGAGCTTTGCTGCTACAATGGCCGGATGAAGCTCCTGTGCCGCCTGGCGATACCAAGTCAGGAGCTCATCCATTTTAAGTGGTGTTTCTTCCGGACTGGCGTAGTGGAACATTTCGCCGTTTGACAATCTTACTGAATTAGGGTGTTTTTTATATTCTCCAATTGAAATAAGCCTTCGGGTGGGTTGACCATCAGGTGTCATTGGGTCATTCCAAAATGGACGTACTAATAAAGTCTTATTCAGGCTACGGATATCTGATTCTGAGATAATGCGGGTTTTGCCCGCAGCCCATTCTCGCACCAGTTCAATCGCTACATCATGAGCCTTCATTTCTTCTATTTCACGCACCGTATGATTCCCAGTCGGAGCTTGGTCAAAAATTAACATCAACTCCGTTTCTTGATAAGTCAAATTATTGCCCTCAATGTGATTGGAGTTGTAGTTCCATTCCAAGCGAAACTTCTTCCAAAGTCGTTCTGCATCCGCTGGCTTCATGGGCTGGAGGGTGGCGAGTACGGCTTTCTTAGCATCCAATTCTTTGAGCAAAGTCTTCATATACTTGATATTGAAAGGCCAAAATTGAGGCTTTTTGGGCAAAAACAAACACTTCTATTGATTTTTAAAACAAACTATTTTACTTTCGCCTTTCAAAGGAAGCCCTAGCACAAATCAAAGCCCGTACTTGTAAATAACCCTCACAATAATTACTTTTGTAAAAAAATAATCCGTCATGCTCACAACGTTCGCACCCGAAGTGCTTGTCCCGGCAGAAGAATACCTCCAATCGGAACGTACCGCCGAATTGCGCAATGAGTACGTTCATGGAGAAATATACCCTATGCCTGGAGAAAAGAAAAAAGCCAATTTGCTCGCCAACACGCTTTTGATGCTGTTATGGCCTCTGCTTAAAAAGCAACACCAAGAAGCATTCACCCAATCTGTCAAAGTAGTTGTAGAAAACGGTAACATCTACCGCTACCCTGATTTAGTAGTATCAGCCAAGACAGACAGCTCTGACCCATACCTGATTTTCGAGCCGAGTATTTTGGTCGAGGTCGCTTCAAAAAAATCGTACTATATAGACCGTTTTGAAAAACTAGCCGAGTACCGCTCTATACCTTCTGTACAATGTTATCTCATTGTACATCAAGAACGTATGGCAGTTGAAGCCTTTTTCCGCAAGGCCGATGGCAGCTGGGAAGAAATGCTTTTCACAAACGAAAAAGACGAAATCAAACTTCCCGTTGTTGGGCTTTTATTCACCCTCGGTCAACTCTACGAAGATGTGGACCTCAGCCCAACTGCTTCTGATGACGATGAGTGAGTGAAATGAGTTGACGTCTCGACGAAAGAGAGGGTCATCTCATTTCGCCAATCGCCTCAATCGGAACAATCGAACCAATCCCTTGCCCAATCTCGACTCCAACATAGAATTTCTCAAAGGCGTAGGCCCGCATCGTGCCGATACGCTCAAGACCGAGTTGGGTGTTTTCACTTGCCGTGACCTGCTGTTCCATTTCCCGTTTCGATACATTGATCGCACCAAATTTCACCGCATCAAAGAGGTACACCACGAGGGCGAATCCGTGCAGTTGCGCGGTACCCTCCGCCGGCTCGAAACGCTCGGTGAAGGAAAAGCCAAGCGCCTGGTCGGCACCTTGCGCGATGAGACGGGCATCATGGAACTCGTGTGGTTCAGGAGCGTTCAATGGCTTGAAAAAAGCCTTTCGGTTGGCAAGGAGTATATCGTGTTTGGGCGGGTCAGTGAGTTCAACGGGAAGTTCAATATCCCGCACCCGGAGATGGAAGAAGCCAATGTGGACAATTCCCAAAAGGCAAGGCACTTCGATCCTGTTTACCCCACTACCGACAAGTTGACCCAAAAAGGACTGGATGCCAAGGGTTTGCGCAAATTGATCCGAACCTTATTGGACGGTTTAAACCCGTCCGACTTGCCAGAAACACTGCCCGATTATTTAGGGGCCCAATTCAAGCTCGCACCACGCTGGCAGGCACTCAATCATATCCATTTTCCTGAAACCCAAACGGAACTCGATGCAGCGGTCAGGCGACTGAAATTCGAGGAATTGTTCTTTCTTCAATTGCGCCTTTTGCAAGTACGCACCAGAAGGAAGGATACCGTTCGTGGATTTGTCTTTTCCAAAATAGGGGATTTTTTCAATCAGTTTTATCAGGAAAAACTGGCGTTTGAACTCACTGCCGCACAAAAAAGGGTGCTGAAGGAAATCCGGGCCGATGTAGCTTCCGGCAAACACATGAACCGCCTCGTGCAAGGAGATGTTGGTTCTGGCAAAACCGTAGTTGCATTGATGACCATGCTTATGGCGCTCGACAACGGGCATCAGGCTTGTATGATGGCGCCGACGGAGATTTTAGCACAACAGCACCTGGAAGGCATTGCGGCACTCGTAGGCGAACTAGGGGTGAACGTAGGCTACCTAAGTGGCTCGGTTAAAGGCAAAAAACGGGAGGCCATATTAGCACAACTGGCTTCTGGTGAAATGCACATTGTGATCGGAACCCATGCACTGATTGAAGACTGGGTGCAATTCAAAAGCCTGGGAATCAGCGTAATAGACGAACAACACCGCTTTGGCGTAGAACAACGCGCCAAATTGTGGGCTAAAAACCCCGAAGGGCCACCCCATGTGCTGGTCATGACCGCCACGCCGATTCCCCGCACCTTAGCCATGACCTTGTATGGCGATTTGGACATTTCTGTGATTGACGAATTACCTCCTGGAAGAAAACCCATTACAACGACGCACAAAACCGAACACCACCGATTGCGGGTGCAAGGGTTCATGCGCGAGGAGATCGCCAAAGGCCATCAGATCTATGTCGTTTACCCCATGATCGAGGAAACCGAAAAAATTGATTTGCAAAACTTAATGTCTGGTTTTGAAGCACTTAGCCGGGATTTTCCAGCACCCGAATACCAGATTTCCATCGTACATGGGAAAATGAGATCTGCCGATAAAGATTTTGAGATGCAGCGATTTGTCCGAAAAGAAACCCAGATCATGGTGGCAACCACGGTGATCGAAGTCGGGGTGAACGTGCCCAACGCCTCGGTTATGTTGATAGAAAATGCCGAACGATTCGGGCTTTCTCAGCTGCATCAGTTGCGTGGGCGCGTCGGGCGCGGAGCCGATCAAAGCTATTGCATTTTGATGACCGGCCACAAACTCAGCCACGAAGGGCGCGAGCGCATCCAAACGATGGTGCAAACCACCGATGGCTTCATCATTGCAGAGACGGATCTGAGGTTGCGTGGCCCTGGCAATATCGAAGGTACCCAGCAAAGCGGCATGCTGCGATTTCTGTTGGCAGATTTGGCCCGCGACGGCCAGATACTTGCTGCTGCGCGGGAAATTGCAGCGCAAATTTTGGAAAAAGATCCAGTTTTGGCGATGCCCGAACATTTACGTCTGCGGCAGCACCTAGCTTCTGAAGGGAAGGATGCGCGGGTGTGGAGTCGGATTTCGTAGGAAGTCGTTACTTTTGTAAAAATTTGCCCTGACGATGCATATAGAGCCCACATTAGAGAAAGAGTTGCAACCTTTAGGCGAAGTTTTTGGCTTTCCTATTGACAATGAAAGCGATAGGGCAAAGCGTTATCGGGATAATAAGTTGTGCCCATACAACAACATTGTTTCAAATTGCACAAAAAACAGCATAGAGTTTCCTTTGGGCGTTTGTAGTTTAAATCACAAAGGCAAACATGTAATCATTTGCCCAATAAGATTTCGAGAAGATTGGACAATCATTAGTGATGCAGCTAACTTCATTTTTGACGGCAAAGCAACATGGACACATGTTGGAGAAGTAAGGCTTAAGGACAAACATGGAAAATCCGCAGGAAATATTGATTATGTTTTAGTTTCTTATGATGATAAAGGCCGAGTATTAGACTTTGGCTCTCTTGAAGTTCAAGCAGTCTACATTTCGGGAAATTTGACCGGACCTTTTACCGCTTATTTGGAAAACCCGAAACCTGAATTTAGTTGGGCTAAGGCATTTAAATATCCCAAACCAGACTACCTTTCTTCATCAAGAAAAAGATTAATACCTCAAATAATTGCCAAAGGCTCAATCTTGAAACAATGGAATAAAAAGCAAGTTGTTGCATTGCAGACAAGTTTCTATAATACATTGCCGACACTTCCCGAGTTTGACAAAGCAGAATCTGACTTTGCCTTCTTTCTCTACGACCTTATACCTGAAAAACAAACGAAAGTGTTGTCACTCAAACTTCAACGAGTAGTTTACACCAAGTTTGCAAATGCTTTAGAACAGATTGCAAAATTTGAAGCAGGTTCAATAAGCCAGTTCACAGAAATATTACAGAAAAAGCTTGATACCAAAAGATCAGGTGCTTCTGATATTGATAACCTTGATGCCATCGTAGTAGAATGAAAAATCAAATGACTATGTTCGATTTTGGTGAACAATCTATCGAACAATCTATAATCAACGTGGCATCCGTACCTCAACGCAGTCCATTTCGCTATCCAGGTGGCAAGACATGGCTAATCCCAACTGTCAGACGATGGCTGAAACAGGAAAACAAAATAGCAAAAGAATTAATTGAACCTTTTGCAGGCGGTGGTATTGTAAGTTTGACCACAGCATTTGAAAAAATGGCTGAAAAAATTACTATGGTTGAAATGGACGAAGAAATCGCAGCAGTTTGGGAAATTATTTTAAACGGTAAAAACAATTGGTTAGCGGATAAAATTTATTCCTACGACTTGACATACGAAAACGTAAAAACGGAATTAGAAAAGCCAGACAAAGATCTTCAAGATATCGCATTTTGCACTATTCTAAAAAACAGGGTATTCCATGGCGGTATTCTTGCCAAAGGCTCCGGAATGATAAAAAATGGAGAGAATGGAAAAGGAATTGCTTCACGTTGGTATCCAAAGACCTTACGTGACAGGATACTTGCTATCAATTATATTAAAGACAAAATCAATTTCATAGCAGGGGATGCATTTGAAGTTTTAGAACAAAATCTATACAATATAGATGCGTACTTTTTTATCGACCCGCCCTACACAATTGCAGGAAAAAGACTTTACACCCATTTTAATGTTGATCATGAGCGACTTTTTGATTTGACTTCACAAATCCGAGGGAAATTCATGTTGACGTACGATGACACATCAGAAATACGGCAACTTGCTGACAACCATAATTTACAATATAGGACAATCCCAATGAAGACTACCCTTCATTTTGAAAAAAACGAAATCATTATTTCGGACAACTTTTCATGGTGGGCAGGCAGCAATAATTGATAACCACACTCACCCATGAAAGGCATCATCCTCGCCGGCGGTCTCGGCACGCGCCTCTACCCCCTCACACTCGCCGTGAGCAAACAGCTCATGCCCGTGTACGACAAACCGATGATCTATTACCCGCTCAGCACCCTCATGCTGGCTGGAATTCGCGACGTGCTCATTATCTCCACTCCCTACGACCTGCCCAAATTCCGCCAACTTTTTGGAGATGGCAGCGAACTGGGCATGAACTTTTCTTATGTTGAACAACATGAACCCAATGGTCTGGCTCAGGCTTTCGTGCTTGGGGCGCCGTTCATTGGAAAGGATCCCGCTTCGCTGATTTTGGGCGACAATATTTTTTATGGAGCCGGGTTGGGAGAAATGTTGCGTTCCTGTGCAAATCCCTCCGGGGGCATCATATTCGCCTATCAGGTAGCCGACCCTGAACGATACGGCGTAGTGGAATTTGACAAAAACCTTAAAGCCATCAGCATTGAAGAAAAACCCCTGCAACCGAAGAGCCACTTTGCCGTTCCAGGGCTCTATTTCTATGACAATCAGGTAGTTGAAATAGCTAAAAACCTCCAACCAAGCCCCCGTGGTGAATATGAGATCACCGACGTGAACCGCTATTATTTAGAGAAAGGCCGTTTGGAGGTGCGTGTAATGGGCCGCGGTTATGCATGGTTGGATACCGGCACCCATGAGTCCCTGATGCAGGCAGGGCAATTCGTACAAGCCATTGAAGACCGCCAGGGCTTGAAGATTGGCTGTATTGAAGAGATCGCCTGGGAAATGGGTTTTATTGACGACGAAGGGCTGGAAAGCCTTGGCCACAAGTATTTGAAAAGTGGGTACGGGGAGTATTTGTTGAAGCTGTTACGCTGATAGAAGCGCTCAATCCCAGAAGAAAACAACTCCCGATCTTGGATAAACCATTTTTTTAGTAAAAAAGGAGTATTTACAGGCCAAATCGTCTTTTTCTATTGAAAATATATCGTCAGATTGGGTGAAGTATGTAATAAAATCAATGTTTTGAAATGACTTGTCATATTTGAATGAAAATCTGGGCGCGTTGGTGGGTTCCGACAACACATAATGAAACCTTCTTTTCGACTTTAAAAAAGGAATTCTAAACGAAACTTTACAACAATAATATTGGCTGTTTGAAGACTTATCTAAAAGAAGGGCTGGCTTAAGTTTGTCTGCATTTACCTTTATTTCAATCGCTTTCGTAACTTTGTCAATGTCAATGGCTTTTACCAAATATTCAAAATTCCCAGAGATCTCCTTCTCCTTTTCATCGTAAAATTTGAGTCTTAAGCCAAACGCTTCGTTCACCATTTTGTACAATTCATTTTCGTCAAAAGTTTTAATGGCAAATTCTGTCTCAGGGCTTGAAATGATCTCTCGCATAAACACGAAATTATCATTTAGCCAATAGTCAAGGGATTGTTCAGAGAATGTGAAAATAACCCGGAAATCTATTGCCGTCGTGGAAGGTGGAAATCTTTTGGTAGTCAGGTAGTTTTGATTCATTACATAGTGTTCACTGTTGCTTATGACAATATCCTTTTTCAATACAAAATTGCTGTTCATTTCTAATATTTCTACATCATAAGCCTCGGTGTCCCTATAATTGACACGATTGTCCAGGTGCCTTTTTAACATATATTCATACAACATGGATGCCCGCTCTTTCCCTATTAACGATTTTAATATCTGGGCTAAAAAGTTGTGCTTCTCTATCGTATTAAATTTTGCAAGCACCGTTTCATGGAGCATAAAGGATTCAGCGATTTCTTTCTGAAGCATATCCCGGTTGGAACGCTGCGTGTATGCTTCATAAAAGAAAACGAATATCACTATTGTCAGTAAGGTGGAGATAAGTTCCAGGGACAAGTTTTTCAATACGTCATTGGCGGCATCCCAAAATATCTTGCCATTTTTTACTTCCCCCAAAATTGAGAAGTAAAGGAAATAGCTGGCAAGCCCTATCCCTGTGACCACGAGGGTCCACAACCAGAAGATTTGCCTTTTGTAAAATAATATCTTGTCGTCTATCATGAATTGAATGGAATTTGAGGCGGTGTTTTCCCTCCGTAAAAGGCTGTATTGGATGTCCTTTTTCCCCAAAACTGGTTGCCATAGTCATAATGCCACCATTCTAAGGGGTAATTGGAAAATCCGGCCCTTGTCATTGCAGTATAAAGCATCCGTCGATGCTCTAAAATATGTTCTTCACGGGCTTCAAAAGGTGTAAGTCCCTTTCTCAACTCGAAATAATCGGTATGGGCCATTTCCCCAAAAAAGTCAAAACCTGTGCCCATATCCAGTTCATTCCCGTCGGAGTCAATTATCGTCAAGTCAACAGCTCCCCCGGTAAAATGGGGCGAGGGCTTTAGCAGATCGCCTGATGGTTCGGAAACGAATTTTATTACCTCCTGCCGCAATAAGGCTTCTGATTTACGTGGGAACATTGATTTTAATTGCCAAAAGTAATCCTGAAATAGTATTTGTTGCACTTCCAAAGGCCGCCATACATCCCAAATCAATAATTTGTATCCCTTAGGAAGGCTGTTGGCTGCTTTCAGGAGCCGTTCAGCCACACCCATTCTGGCGTAACAAAAGGGCATTGCCCCTTTTATTCCTTTCAGATAATAGGCCGGGCTGACTATTATTTTTTCGGGCATCCAATTATCAAGCCGCACAAAGTCCTCTCCGCACTCCTCAATCAAAACATCCGTCCAGTCTTCCATAGAAGCGGTAGGAGGGATGGGGGTATTCAATCGCTTACTCATTTTTTGCCAGCCTTTCCGGCATTAAAGGACTGGAAGATGTTCGTGTCATAGGTAAACATGAGGTTCCCTTTCTCCCGATGGGTTTTAAACGCCGTGTCTATTAAATCCTGAACCAGTTGGCCAAATTTCTTTCCGCTGGGTTCCCACAGGTAAAATGACAGTGACCCCGGAATAGTATTTATTTCATTCACATACAAGTGATTATCTTTGGTATCAAGGATGAAATCAATACGCGAAACACCGGCACAGCCAAGTGTTTGAAAGGTCTTTTTAGCTAAATATTTTACCTTTTCTTCCA
This sequence comes from Saprospiraceae bacterium, assembly GCA_046160345.1. Taxonomy (GTDB): domain Bacteria; phylum Bacteroidota; class Bacteroidia; order Chitinophagales; family Saprospiraceae; genus M3007. The sequence goes on along the minus strand of JBJXGO010000210.1, from coordinate 12,466 downwards.
AATCGGCGGTCAGATTGGCAGGGATTTCCCGTTTGGTGCTGGCCATCCCTTTCTGGCCTTCAGTCTTGGAGCCTCCTGATGACAGGTACTTATCTTCATAACTTAAAAACGCTCCTTGACGCAGCGGTTCCTCGCAAACTGACACCTCGGCATGTTCGTAATCACCTACGACGGAACAATTAATTTCGCGCAAGCCCTCTACCATTTTCTCGACAATGATGCGTTGGGAAAAACTGCCTGCAGTAGCAATAGCGGTTTCTAATTCCTCAGCGTTTTGAGCTTTGGCAATCCCAACGCTGGAACCCAGGTTGGCCGGTTTCACAATAAGTGGAAAGCCCAACTGCTTAATGCTATTTTGAAGGCTTGCAGGCTGCCTTACCCATTCTTTCAGATAAAACCATGTGAAGTCAATAACGGGAATGTCTGCCATCTTGAGCAAACCTTTAGTGACAATTTTGTCCATGCCACAGGCCGAGGAAAGGACATCGCAGCCGGCATAGGGCACGCCAGCCAATTCAAACAAGCCTTGCATACAGCCGTCTTCGCCATAAGTGCCATGTAAAACCGGAAGGGCCACATCAATTCTGATGGGTTTTTCTGCCTGCCACCAATTCCGCTCCGGATACAATAAAAACGCTCCACCATCCTCGCCAGCCTTCCAGTGTACTTTGGAAGCCGAACGCAACAATTCCTGGGTGTTTTTATAGCGTTCGATCTCTAAAAGTGTGTCGCCACTATACCATTCACCGGTTTTGGCAATATAAACAGGAACAACATGGTAGATCTCCTTGTCAATAGCACCAATGGCCTGCAATGCCGAAATGACCGACACCTCATGCTCTACGGACTTTCCGCCAAAAAAAACGCCAACATTGGTTTTCATCCAAAATGAATTTAGTGTGAAATAAATTATTCATTAAAAGTATCGGGCAAATCATTTTCAAGCAATACAATATCTCCCGGCTTCGCAATTTTCCACAGGTTTTGCAGGGCTTCATCAAGGTTTTTAACCACCAACAATTGGCCCGCAAACCCTGACTCCTTAAGTCCTTCCTGAATGGGGCGAGTTTGGTTTCGACCAACCAAAATTGCCACGTCAACACCTCCGGCAGCGATCTGTTTCCCAAAATCCCTGTTGTACATCACTTCATTCTCGCCCAATTCGATCATGCCCGGGGTTACGATAAATTTCTTTCCGCCCTGCATCGCGCAAAGGACCTCTACAGCATTGCCGGCTCCAATAGGATTGGAGTTAAAAGCATCATCGATGATTATTACACCGGATGGGTTGCGCTTTAATTCCAGTCGATGCGGAACCGACTTAAGGCTCCGGGCTGCGTACCGTATTTGTTCCAAAGACACTCCCGATTCTATTGCAACGGCAATAGCAGCCAACACATTGTAAATGTTGTGTTTGCCAAGCAATTCCGTCTCGATCTCCATAAGGTTTTCTCCGGCTTTGGCAATGGTAAACCTGGTGCCGCGGGAAGAATATTGAAGCCCTTTTGCCAAATACTCGTTGCGGTTATCGTCGATACCGAAAAACACTTTCCTGACCCCGAACTGTTGGGCATAATCCCTCATGCGCTTGTCATCGCCGTTCAGAAAGGCGATACCTTCGGGCGGTAAGGATGCAATGAGTTCAAACTTGGTTTTGCAAACATTTTCAATAGAGCCAAAAGTTTCGAGATGTTGCTCTCCTACTGCGGTCAAAACGCCCCATTGCGGTTTTACCAGCTCACAGATTTCTTTGATGTCGCCTATATTTTTGGCGCCCATCTCGGCCACAAACCATTGGTGGAATGGTTTCAGGTATTTATTGATCGTGAGCACCACCCCGATGGTGGTATTATAACTTTCCGGAGTCATCAGCGCATTGTATTTTTCAGAAAGGATACGCTGAATAAAATACTTGGTACTGGTTTTCCCATAACTCCCCGTGATCCCAATGCGCTTAAGATTTTTATTGGAAAACATCAGCTCCCTTGCCCTGGTATAAAATCCCCTGTTAATACTGCCTTCTACCGGGCTCATCAATATATTTGATAAGGTCAGAAACGCAAATGAAAGCAGCGCAATAGGCCAAAGCCATAAATACGATCCGCCCAGGTACAATAACATTGCCGCAGCAAGGCCATACAAAAACAAGGAACCGATGAAAAGGCGTTTGGCGCGTGCCGTGAACACCAATTTCTTTTTTTGTTTGGTATTTCGGATTTTCCAGATTGAATATCCAAAACAAAGCAGCCAAAAAATACCTGCAAGCAAGTGAAAATCCGCCCAGTAAAGCAATATACTCACCAGCACTGCAAATACTGGATACCGGTCTGGCGAAAAATAATTCTTCTTGACCCATTGCAGGTACCGGCTGTTGAAATACGAATTCAATTGGCATATGTGCAGTTCCTTGCGTAATCGAAAAAAGGATTCTACTGCAAAAACGGCTATAGCCAAAATCAACATTACAAATTGCATATCGCTAAAGATCATGGGCTTACTTGCTTTTCAAAAACGCCTCCAAAATAAGGTTAAAATGTTGCGGTTTCTCCAAAAAACAATAATGCCCACATCCCGGCATAATTGCCAGTCCGGCATTCGGCATTTGTTGCTCCATCAATTTGCCATCTCGCAAAGGGGTGGCCGTGTCGTGTTCGCCCCAGATCAACAACACTGATGCTTTTATTTTAGGCATTAGGTCGCGAAGGTCTTCGTTGACCACCCGGCTCAATACCTGACGCATCCGCTCGCTTGCCGCGCGGTAATCTGAGGAACCGGCTTTCTGAAGCCATCTTTCCCGCAATGGTGCAGTGAGACCGACCCATAAAGGAAAAAGCAAAATGCGCTTCATGATTTTGTAAGCGTAAACCTTGAAGTGATATTTTAAAGTGCGCTGTGGCTTAATACCCGCACCACCTGTTATTATCATTTTTTCAATGGGCAACTCTGCGCCCAAAACGATTGAAACACGGCCGCCAAAAGAATGCCCCAGCAGTATCGGGTTGTCAAATCCTACTGCCTGCATAAATTCTTTTACAAATTCTGCGTATTCATGGGTTCCCCAGGTACTTAAAGGCTCTTCACTTTGCCCAAATCCTGGAAAATCCAGGGCACACACCTTAAAACGTTCTGAAAGCTGCGATTGGAGAGATTTGAATATTTCCAGGTCACAGCCCCATCCATGAAGCAGCAAAAGCTGTTTGCCAGCGCCACTGATCTGATATGCGGTTCGCAATCCCTTTACAGTCAAAAATTCTTTCATAATAAAGTGGGCAATCCGGCACAATATTTTAGAGATCTAAGGCCTTCCCGCTCAAGCTGATTTTTGATGGGCAAAGGTACAACAGAATTAAAATAGCGTTAAGGCTTAAACACAATTCGCAAAGCCCCGTCTATTCTGTGTTTATAACCGTTTGAAAATGGGTTGAAATGTTCGATGCGTTTGAATCGCTTCAGAAAACAAACCCTCAACCCAATAAATTCCTGAATAACCTATTACCGTGTAGCTGAACAAACCTAACCTTTGAATGGACAAATTACAGCACCTGCTTTGGCGTTTTGGCTTTGGCCCGCGCAGCAAAAGTTGGCCATCCTGGGCCGAATTGCCTCCTGAATCCTGGTGGCCCAAACTTCGAGACGAATCCCTGGCTGCCCCACAGCATTTTGACGTAGTGGACGGAACCATAAAAGGCCTGCTTATGGGCTTAGGTGAACTGGGGAAAATGGAAAAGCGCGAGCTCGATAAAGAGCAAAAACGTCAATTGCGCAAGCAAAGTCGTGAAGATCTGCAAAACCTCAATTTGCTTTGGCTGGAAGAAATGACGCACTCCAAGGCTCAATTGCGCGAAAAAATGGCCTTTTTCTGGCACGGGCATTTTGCCAGCAGAAACATCAATATTTTGTACCAGCAGCAACTTTTGACCGTGATAAGGGAGCATGCGCTGGGCAGTTTCGCCGATTTGCTGCGCAGCGTATCAAAATCGGGCGCTATGATTTCTTTTCTCAACAACCAACAAAACAAAAAGCAGCACCCCAACGAAAACTTTGCTCGTGAAGTGATGGAGTTGTTCACCCTTGGGCGCGGACATTACACAGAAAATGACGTGAAAGAAGCGGCACGCGCGTTTACCGGTTGGAGCCATCGACTGGATGGGGAATTTGTGTTCCGCAAGCGAGACCACGACACCAACAGCAAAACCGTTTTGGGCAAAACAGGCCATTTTGACGGCGACGATATGCTGGATATATTGCTTGATAAGCGTGAAACCGCGCGGTTCATCACCAGAAAAATATACCGATTTTTAGTGAATGAAAACCAGGTGCCTGAAGATCGAATCGTTTGGCTCGGCGACCGGTTCTTTGATTCGGGTTATAAGATCATGCGATTGCTGGAGGACATTGCCCGCGCAGACTGGTTTTATGATTCGGAAAATGTAGGTTCAAAAATAAAATCGCCGGTCGAACTGTGGGTAGGAATCCGGCGTGCCCTGCCTATGGAACTGGCCGATCCGGAAAGCCAGCTCGTACTCCAAAAGGCATTGGGGCAAATCCTTTTTTACCCACCCAATGTGGCCGGTTGGCCGGGCGGGCGCAACTGGATCGACAGCAGTTCGCTCATGTTGCGGCTTAGAATCCCGCAAATTCTCTATACCAATCAAGATTTGGATGTACGCAGCAAAACGGATGATGACCAACAGATGGGGCAGGCGGCAAAAGGCCAAATGCGCCGATTTTCAGGGGAGATTGATTGGCAAACATTACAGAACCTGTTTGCAAAAACTCCTGACAATGAATTGATTGGGAAAATAGCTGAATACCTTTGGAGTACCCCGACCACAAACCTGCCCTTGGACGTGTTGAAAAAAAACATCAATTCTAGCAGTCGTTCAGCCATGGTCCAAACTGCCATCGTTCAGCTGATGGCTACACCGGAATATCAGGTTTGTTGAAGATTTGCTTGTCCGATCGGTCAACCAATAACCAATCAACCAGTAACCAATCAACCAATAACCAGTAACGCTTACCATGTTGATAAAAAGAAGAGATTTCCTGAAAACAGGTTCGCTGGCGACGGCTTCCCTGTTGTTGCCAAAATTCCTGAAAGCCATTGAAGGACAAAACGTATTACCCGTTAAAGGCCGAAGCCTGGTGATTATTCAACTTAGCGGTGGCAACGATGGTTTGAATACCATAATTCCCATACGCAACGACGTATATTACAAGGAACGGCCACGAATAGGCATCAAGCGCGAGTCGGCGCTCAACTTAACCGATGAAGCGGGCCTCCATCCTACCCTTACCGGATTGAAAACCCTTTGGGACAATGGACACATGGCCGTGCTCAACAGCGTAGGTTACCCAAACCCTGACCGTTCTCATTTTCGCAGCATGGACATCTGGCAGTCGGCCAGCCCAGCCGATGAGTACTGGCAAACCGGCTGGCTCGGAAGGTATCTGGATTCCCAATGTGCCGGGCGGCCAGTAGCAGCGCTCGAATTCGACGATACCCTTAGCCTGGTGATGAAAGGGGGAAAAACCAGCGGGCTTGCACTTCAGGACGCCAAACGGCTTTACGAAAACACGCAAAGCCCGTTTTTTGCGGAATACTCTGCTGCAAAAGGCAGGGTACTCAACGACGATGCGCCCGTGGATTATCTCTATAAAACGATGGCCGAAACCCTCTCGTCGGCAGATTACCTTTATGCGCAAAGCCGATTTAAACCAAGCACTTCGACATACCCTGCCACCGGCTTGGGCAAGGATTTGAAGGCTATCGCCTCGCTGATCTTAGCGGATACTGATACTGCGGTTTACTATGTTTCTCTAGGCAGTTTTGACACGCACATCAATCAGGAACCACAGCAAAAGCGACTATTCCAGGAACTCAACGATGCGCTAACTGCCTTTGCCAATGATTTGAAAACCAATGGAAAATGGAACGATGTGCTGGTAGCCACCTTCTCTGAATTTGGCCGCCGTGTATCGCAAAACGCCTCCGGCGGCACCGACCACGGCACGGCAAATCACATGATGTTTATGGGCGGTAGCTTGCGACAAAAAGGCCTGCTAAACCCGATGCCAGACCTTATTGATCTGGACCAGGGAGATTTGAAATTTCAGGTCGATTTTAGGCAGGTTTACGCTACCCTTTTGGAAAACTGGCTCGGTGCGGATGCCAAAAAAGTGATGGGCAAAGTGTTTCAGCCGATGAACTTTATCTGAGGTTAAAAGAAACAGCGCCGGATAAAAGCTTAACCTGTCCTAATTAGACCCCTGCCAAAATTTGTATGGTCTAAGACGTTTAAGCGAACTTGGCATAAATTTGGAATTTTATTATTAAAAAAATTTACCTTTGAGCCTTCTGTTTTAATCCTCGGGCAAAATGCCCGATAATCCGCCTACGGAGGCAAGACGCGTAAAATAAGGCAACTTTTTTCAACGCCTTTTTTTGTCCCCTTCATTTCAATTCCAATCCGATATTTGGTTAATTGACCAAAATGATTTTCTGACGCTGCAAACACACCAACCAGCTCAGGCCATTGTTTTGTGCCGTATTTACTTATAATCAAATGTCCTTTGACCATGCGCGACTTCATTGAACTTGTGGGATTAATCAACAAAACCAAGTTGAAAGGAAGCGGGATTTTAAAGTTCATCCTTGAACCTGACTCCAAAATGGAGCGGCTTTTCAATGCCATTTTGGAAAAAAAGGTATTGACCGACGAGGATGCAAAAGAACTCTTCAAAGATGGTAACGACGGAAACCTTACCAGCTTGAAAAACAAGCTCAAAGAACGCCTTCTCGACACGATTTTCCTGCTTGATTTTAAAGACTCCAACTTTACGAACCGGCAAAAGGCGTTTTTCGAATGCTATAAAAAGTGGTCGGCTGCTATGACCCTGATCATTCGCAACGCCAAAATCACTGGCATAGACGTGCTTGAGCGCCTGCTGCGCCACGCCAAACATTTTGAGTTTACAGAACTGGCCCTCGATATCTTAAGGGTGCTGCGCCTACAATACAGCACCGTTGACGGCGACCTCGCAAAATACGAAGACATAAAGACACAATACGTTGAATACGAGAAGATTTGGATAATGGAGAGCAAAGCGGAGTTCTTTTATTCAGAATTGATGTCGCAATACATGAACAGCAAATCCACCAAAACAGAGGTAACGCAGCAAGCAGAAGAGTTTTACGCTGAACTGAAGCCGTTTATGGCGGTATGCAGCTCGTTCAAACTTCATCTTTTTGGGCGCATGGTGCATTTGTTGATTTACAACAGCGAAAATGATTATGTAAAAACAGTCAAAATATGCGAAGATGCCATCGCATTTTTTGACAAAAAGGAATACGATAGCGGACTGCCGCTTCAGGTGTTCTATTACAACCTGATAGTGTGCTATCTGCAGTTGGGCGAATTCGAAAAGGGGCAGATCGCCATCTCGCGCTGCGAATATTTCTTCGAAGAAGGCTCTTTTAACTGGTTCAAATTGCAGGAGCTTTTCTTCCTGCTCGCCATGCGCACCGGCCACTGGGAAGAGTCTTATCATCTTTCTGAAAAGGTGGTGAATTACCCCCACTTCGAAGAAAAACAGGTGCAGATCGTGGAAACCTGGCGCATTTTCCGGGCCTATGTTTTTTACCTCATCAAAATTGGAAAAATACCGGAATCCGTGCTGAGCGAGCGCTCCAAAAAATTCAAAATGAGCAAGTTCATCAACGAGATCACCTTGTTTGCAAAGGATAAAGGTGGCATGAACATCAGTGTGCTCATCGTCCAGATCCTGTATGCTATTGCAGAAAAAGACTACGAAAAATCATCTGACCGTATTGATGGCATTGCCAAATACTGTAGCCGGTACCTGAAGGACGATGCTACTTTCCGCAGCAACTGTTTTATTAAAATGCTGCTCCAAATTCCACAGGCTAATTTTCATCGCGAAGCTTCTATACGAAAGACCGACCGGATTTTCAAACAACTCCAAACTGTACCGCTGGCATCTGCCAACCAGGCACATGAAATTGAAATCATCCCTTACGAAGTGCTTTGGGAAATGGCACTTGAATCCTTAAGTCTGAAGATTTGGAAAGGGAAGTGACCTAAGAGCAAGAGATTTTCCCGTTCTTCGCATCGGCAACCCACTCCAACACCGTGCGAATTTACCTCCTATCCATCTTCTTGCTTTTGGCTTTCAATAGTTTGCAAGCCCAATCCCTCGACGACATAGAGCGTAGCACCGTGGAGGTGGACCATACACTGGACCAGGCTAAACGTTCTGGCAGTGATTCTGAGCGAGCAGAACTTGCCCTCAAAAGTCTTTCGATCGCCCGTAGCCTTAGATATGACGGAGGTATAATTCGAGCCTCTACGCTTTTGGGTGAAATCTATGCCCGTATTGGCCGAACTGAAGAAGCGCTTCAATATTTTCTGGAAGCGGAAGCAAAACTTGAAAGCACCGGTAATCGGAGTGCCCAACTCAACATAAAGTCCGCAATCGGCGATTTGTTTTTTCAGGAAAAACTCTACGCTCCTGCTCACCGTTACTACCGGGAAGTGTTGGTATTGCGCCCGCAAGACTTTGAAACCCGCGAAAAGGCAGCGGATGCCTGTCTTTATGATATGCGCTTTGACAGTGCAGAAATCTTGTACAAAGAACTCATTGTCAAATATAAAGCTGATGGAAATTACCCGCGTTTGGTGCAGATCTATCAAAAACGCGCCCAAGCCTACGACCAAAATGGCGACCCTGGCAAAAGCCTGTATTATTACCTTACCCTAAAGGATATTATCGAAAAAGCGGGTTCCACGCGCGAACAATCGCTGCTTTACAACAACCTTGGGCGACAGTACGCTGCGCTCGGCGAGTATAATAATGCCATCGAGTACTTTCAAAAAGCGGAGCTTCAATGTGCCTATATCCCATGCGATTATCCAGAGGTATTATGGGCCAATATGGGCATCGCCCTGCACAATGTGGGAGAGTCCAAACGTGGCATCGAATATCTCCTTAAAGCCCGAAAAATACTGGCTGACAGGAAGGATCACAGCGCTTTGGCCAATCTGGAACACCTCCTGGCAGGGGTCTATTTTAGCAGCAACGACCTCTACAACGCCCTCTCGCACAACCAAACCGCCATTCAATATGCCACCGAAACACGGCAACAGGGGGTCCTGGCGGAGGCATACCGCACGGCCGCCGATTTGTATCACGAACTTTATGATTTTGAAAAAGCCTTCGAATATTACCGCGACTATCTAAATGTGCTCGATTCGATGCGCATCGAAGACCAGGTCCGCGAACAAAAGCTCAACCAACAACGCACCCTGCTCGCAGCTGCAGAAGGGCAGATCAAATTCCTGATAGCTCGCCAGAATTTTAAAGACCTGGAAATCAATCAAATCAAGTTCGACCGGGAAAGACTGGAACTACAAAACAAAAACCTCGAACTCGAATCGCGCCAAAAAGAAGATGAGGTGCGCCTGTTGGAAGCCCAGCAAGAAGCCGATCAGGCCAAACTCCGCGAACAAACCCTGCTGGCACTGGAAGCCCGTCAGCGTCTTCGCCTGGCCGACCAACAATTGAATGCCGAAAAACAAGGGCGCATCATCGTAGAACTCCGGGAAAAAGAGCAGATGGAGCGGGCTGAAAACCTTGCTGACAGTACCCAACGTGCACAGGAACTGGAACGTATTCAACGCGAACAAGCCTATCGCAACGAACAGGAGGCCGACTTCCGTCAATTTGCCTACATCCTTGGTTTGCTGTTTTTCCTGATCCTGGGGATTGTGGGCGTATCATGGTGGTTTGCCCGTCAGGCTAAAAGAAGACTTGAAAGTCAAAACCGCAAGATTCAGGCGCAAAATGTTCAGATTCAAGAGGAACAACGCAAGAGCGATGGACTTTTGCTCAATATCCTGCCACAGGAAATTGCTGATGAACTCAAGGCCAGCGGTCAGGCAACACCCCGGCTCTATGAGTCAGCCACGGTGCTTTTCAGCGATTTTGTCAATTTCACCCGCCTTTCAGCCACGCTCTCGCCCAATGAGTTGATTGACGAACTGAACGAATGCTTCCTGGCCTTTGATGAGATCTGCGAGCGGCACGGGCTCGAAAAGATCAAGACCATCGGCGATGCCTATATGTGCGCCGGGGGCTTGCCCATGCCTAATGAAACCCATCCGGCAGACGCCGTGCGCGCAGCCCTCGAAATGTCGGCCTGGCTTGAAGCCCGCAAGCATAAACACCCCGATGCACACCTGACCGAAATGCGCATCGGCATCCATACCGGTCCGGTAATGGCGGGTGTAATTGGCAAAAACAAGTTTGCCTATGATATCTGGGGCGATGCCGTGAACCTCGCCGCCCGCCTGGAAGAGCACGGCGAACCTGGCAGGGTCAACATCTCCGGAGCGACTAAAGAAGCGGTTAAACATCTTTTCTCAGCTACCCATCGTGGACAAAAACAAGTGCATAACAAGGGTATGGTGGACATGTATTTTATTGTTTCGGCGACATAAGTGCAGAATTTACTTCCGGATGAAATCGGATCTGGCTATATTTGGCTGTCTCTCCTTCCGATCAATGGCTTGCAATCCGAGATTTGATTTGTAAGCTTTCAAAAAAACATCTCATGAAGTTCAATTTATGGCTTGCCACCCCGTTTTGCCTTTTCGTTGCTCCACTTTCGGCCCAAACCATTCGTTATGTCAACCACAACGCCTCTGGAAGCGCCGACGGAAGCTCCTGGGCCAATGCGTTTATCCGTGTCCAGCAAGCGCTTGCGGTGGCCCAGGATGGCGACGAGATCTGGATAGCCAAGGGAACCTACAAGCCCACTACCACCAACGACCGATATGCCCGCTATGATTTGCCTAGTGGCGTGGCCGTATATGGCGGTTTTGCAGGCACCGAAACGCAGCGTGAACAACGCGATTGGACCGCCAACCTTACCATTCTCAGCGGCGATATCGGCGTGCCGGGCGACAGCACCGACAATTCCTTCAATGTACTTTATGCATACAGCCCGAATGATAAGACTCGCCTGGACGGGCTTGTTTTCGAAGAGGGGAATGCTACAAATGACGACATCAATATTGATTATCACCGCCCAACACGATCCGGCGGGGGTATCTATTTGGACGGCGAAAATTTTGGGTATGCACAGTTGAGTGTGGTCAACTGTACTATTAGACGGAATCGTGCCTTATATCAAGGTGGTGGCATTTATGCCAATGGACGAAGTGGAGGCATGGCTATCATCAGGCTGGACAACTGCCTTTTTGAGATGAATACTTCACAAACTTTTGGCGGCGGCTTCTCCATAGAAAATGATTTCGCACAGCCCTTTGCCTTTGAAGCGAAGGGCTGCACCTTCACTCAAAATTACTGCGGCTGGGGTGCTGCGATGTTTTTGCAATGCCATCAAGCAGTGTCCTTTTCAAAATGTGCATTCAATCAAAACGAGTCTGTGGGCGGAACCACCATACACTTTGAAGGCACTGGGTACAAAGACCCGATTAGCTTTACAGATTGTACCTTTAAAAACAATACAAGCGGTGAAACCATTGTATGGTTGCTTTATGCTCCCGAAAAACGCTTTCCCATTTCAATTTCAAGATGTAATTTTGAAAGCAACAAGGGCACACCCCTTGCCTTTTTTGCCCCCAATGGAAAATACAGTCTGACTGTTGATCACTCCAAGTTCCTATTGAACGGTAATAATCAAGATGGCACAGGTGTTTATGCTGCATCGGCCTCGCTTCAGGAAACCAGCGCGGTATTCAGCAATTGCCTGTTCTATAAAGGATATGCAATTGAGTTTAGCGGGAAGGTTGACTCTGTGGTCAATAGTATTTTAATAGCAGACAATTTCAACCATAATATAGCTTATGGAGCTAGTGGAATTTACCTGAAAAACTGCCTTTTTTCACACCTCTCCTGTGCGAACCTTGGTTCAAATGTCATCTGCGGCCCCACCAACCTTTTCGGCCTCGATCCGCTCTTCGTAAACCCTTCAGCATCAGACTTCCATCTCCAGGCCTGCTCCCCCGCCATCAACGCAGGTAATAACGCCATCCTCGATTCGCTTGGCATTAAGACGGACCTGGACGGCAATCCGCGGATTCGCAATGGTGTCTCGGACCTCGGACCTTATGAAACCAACGTTTCGCTCCATCCAGGCGTGGCAACAGAACCTGCCTGTGCAGGGGCGAGTGACGGCGCTATAGTATTCAACCCCGACATTTGTCTGCCGTTCAATTTTGAGTGGAGCAATGGAACAACCACGGGCAACAATACCGAAGGGCTGTCGGCAGGCACTTATGTTTTTACCGCCATTGGCTCGAACAACATTCCGGTATCGGATACCCTTGTCATCGCAGACCCAGAGCCCATGGTGATCAGCACAAAAGTGGAAGATGTTCTTTGTTATGGCGAGCCAGGCGGATATGTGGAAACAACTGTC
>JBJXGO010000209.1:0-5719 GCA_046160345.1 Saprospiraceae bacterium | reverse complement strand
TCGTCACTGCCCGTCAAGATCTGTTTTCCGTCCGGGGAAAAGGCCACTGACCTGACGTAGGAAGCATGTGTGAAGAAGTCCTGCAACTCCCTGCCCGGCAAGTTCCACAACTTCGCTGTTTTATCGTCACTGCCCGACAAGACCTGTTTGCCGTCCGGGGAAAAGGCCACCGACCTGACATAGGAAACATGTCCAGAGAAGGTCTGCAACTCCCTGCCCGACAAGTTCCACAACTTCGCTGTTTTATCGTAACTGCCCGTCAAGACCTGTTTGCCGTCCGGGGAAAAGGCCACCGACCTGACGGAGGAAGCATGTCCGGTGAAAGTACAAGCAGCGAAAATGGGTGGGTGGGTGGGGTCGGAGAGTAAGTAGTGACGGGTTTTGAGGGGGAGCAGGCTGCCGTTTTGAGTTATCTTGCAGGCTTCATGTACGAGGCGAAGGGCCAGGGTTTTGTCGCCGTTGCGTTCGGCATCTATGGCCCGGGCGGTGAGCTCGGCGGCCCGGGCTGCAATTTGGGCTTTTTGTTTTTCTATTTCGGCCTCCTTCCGGGCCTTGTGAGCTTCGCTGGCATTGGCTACGGCTTCAGTGCGTAAGCGGCCTATGGCGTTCATAGACTCGTCCATGCGGCGATCGAGGTAAGCGGCGTCAGCGTTGCGGCAGCCGCGGGCAGCGCGGTATTTTTCGTAGGCTTTTCGGTAGTCCCTATGGGTGTAGGCCTGATCTGCTTCGCGAAGCATATCGGTGTAACGGGTGCCGCAGTCGGTTTGTTGGACGTAGCCGTTGGTTTGTTGGGCGTAGCCGAGCCTGGGGCTAAACAGCAGTGCTCCTGCCGTGAGCAATATTGCGGGTAAAAAGGAAAGGCGCAGGTTTTTCATTTTGCTGGTGCTTGATTGTTGGTGTACCCCGGAATCCCATTCCGGGGGGGCAATTTGGGCTTGTGTAAAAAGGATCTCCCGAGAAAAGTTCGCGATATTTTATTCTATTTTCGATGCAAACCTCGTAGGTTTTTAAAAACCTACGAGGTTTGCGAAATTAAATATCGCGATAAAATTTGCCGCTTCTCTTTTGACACAATCCCTACTTCAACGTCCCTCACAGGCCCGTTTCAGTTCGATATCTGCCGCTTTCCACGCTTCCCTCAGGTCTTCATGCCGCATCGCTATGCTGTCCATAACACTCAAAGTCTGGCGTGCCACGTCACAATAACCGCCCTTGGCAAAGTTGTGCGCGTCTTGCCGGAGTTGATTGAACTCGGTTTTTTCGCGGGCTGCTTCGGCGGCTTTCATCCGATCCAGAGCGGATGTGGCTTCCTGGGCACTTTTCAGGGCTTTGGTTTCATTTTGAGCGGCCAATTGCTGCTGCTGCCTGGCAAATAATCCAATGGCTACTGCGAGCACAGCCACCAATCCTGCCAGCACTGCCAGCACTCGAGCGCGTTTGCGGCCTTGCACTGCTTCGTTTTTGAGTCTTTCCGCTTCTTCTGCCCGGCGTTTTTCCTCGAGCACTTGTGCCTCCGCCTCCTGAGCGCGGCGTTCGGCGGCTAAAGCGGCTTCTTTTTCGCGGAGGCGGTTTTCTGCGGCGAGTCGTTCGCGGCGGGCATCGAGTACGGGTTCGAGCAGGGTATCATGCGGAAGTTCGTACGTATAGCCGCCGCCGGCACCTGGCTCGGCACGGAGCAGGCGGCTTCGCACCAATTCTTCAAGCAGTACAGGCTGAATCCCATAGAAATTAAGGATTTGCGCTTCGTGCAGGTTGAGGCGCACGGGCGGTTCGCCTTCCTGTGCCAAGCCTTCTTCGCAAAGACGGCGGGCTGCCATTCGATCGGCTTCTGCGGGCAGGGCGTTGATCTTTTCGTGGTAATAATCGGCTACTATCTTTTTCAATGCCCCGAGATTTTCAGGGGTAAAACGCGCGATATGTTCGGTTTCAGCGCGTTTTTCAAAGGATTCGGCGAGGATTTGCAGCTGGTTGGTCTCAACGCGGTGTTCGCCGTCTTGCAGGAACTCAAGGATCTGATCCAAGGCTGCTTCCGAAAAAGTAAAAACCGGCGACTCAAAATCGCCTGTCATGCCGGCGGGCTTTTCAATGGCCTCGCGTGCCTGCTCGCGCGGGAGGGGCAGCAGCGGGTATCGGCGGCCAAAGATAGCGGGCAAAGGATATTTTAGTTTGTCGAGCAAGTGAAGCCGGTCTTCGCGGATGGCAAAAACAGCTTTCACGTCCATTTTTTCGGCCAGCAGGTCTTGCAGATCTTCGGACAATTCGGCAAAACGCCCGGCGAGTTCGGGAGGCATGTCGGTGTGGAGCAGTTCGCCAATTTCGTCAGCAAAACGCTGCTGTTGTGCCAGCGGGTAGGTAAAAAACTCCTCGAACTGATCGAATATCAACACGATACGGCGCTGGCCGCTGCGTTTGGCGGAAGACCAAAGGGAATGTCCAATGTCCAACAAGGAAGGTCCAATGTCCAGGTACTGTGGAGACTCTGGCAGCCCGTTTTCCAAAAACTGTCGGGCTTTTTCCGAGGGAGGAGTTGAGCCCGGCACACAGGCGCCAAACTTTACTACTGTGGGTTCGTAGCGGCGTTCCGAGCCTGATCTTTCCTGCAAAAAACGAGGCACAATACCTGCGTTCAGCAGCGAACTTTTGCCATGCCCGGATTTACCAAACAGCACGACCACCTTTTCCAGCGTGATCAGGGCATGGAGTTCCCGGATATCATCGTCGCGGCCAAAGAAGCGGTCCCGCTCCTCCGTCTGGAAGGGGTTGATGCCAGGGAATCTTCGCTTGCTCATAAGGCGTAGGCATGTTTATCCATGGTTTCGAGCAAACGGAACTTGAGGTTCTGGCTCTTGTCCCAAAACTGCTCTTTGGTCAGAGCGTAGTTGCTGGATGCTGTTTTTAGGTCGTTGAACTGGCTCAGCAGCATGGTTGAAGCGTTTTTTTCCCCAATTGAATCCGATAGCTCGTGAAACATCAGCAAGGCCTTTTCCAGTTCACCATTCTGTACCAGCCGCCGCACCGCCACGGTACTGGGTGATACGGGGTTGGCAAGTGCTCGGAGTTTGCCCAATTTTTCAAAATGAGTGTAAAGCTCGGAGAGCAATTCGGTATGCTCTTTTTCGGCACTGAAAACTTGCAGGTGCTCGCGGACGAAAGTTTCAAGGTCCTGGCCTTTTTCACCGAAATTGTATTTGTTGGAGAATCGCTCTGCGCCTGTCACGTCACTGATCCAGCGGATCAGCAGTTGGGAATACCATTTATCGAGTTGAAATCCAAGAAAAAGAAAGGTGTTGCACTGTTCAAGAGCGGTGCGGAGGTTCTGCGGCAAGCCTGGCTGGTTGAAAACGGAGTTGAAGTAATCGTACAGGTCGTCGAAATCAAGCACCATGGAGTCGAATCGGTCTTTGGTGCCACATAGGTTGTAGAACAAGGGGTTGGCGGTTGCAGGCAATTCGACGGCATCAACAGGTTTGCCGCCGCCGCAGAAGTATTTGAACTGGTGCATCACCGAATGACGGTGGGCGCAATCAGACAAAAAAGTGTCTGGAGAGACTTGCAGGACAAGGTGGAAGGGTATGGAAAGCAGTTTTAGTAACGTGTCAGAATCTGGTACGACATCCCGGAAAAATTCGGGTATGGCCTCCGTCTGAATACGGCGTTTGCTCTTTTCATCCATGAATTTGAAAAGCCATTCGCGTTCAAAGGCGTGTTGCACATGACGACCATGTTGGGACAAAAGATGTGCGCCTAATGCCTGATTTACAGGCATACCGCCACAGCGTATCAAGTCGGGGCCGAGCAGTAGCACACAGCGCTGTTCCAGAATGTCGCGGGCAATGTCGGGAAGATGGTAATCGCTCATTTGCTTCAAACTTGGTTTCAATTGGTGCAAAAGTAGCAAATAAGATCATGTTTATTGAAGAAAACGAGGTGGGCTTGAGGTGACACATTGTAAACTAATCTTACCTGCCACGATTCAACTATTTTGTTTATTCCCACAATACGGACAATACCCAAAACCTTCCTCCAACTGCCGACTACAACTCGGACAAAGTCGCACTTCTTCCACCACGGATTTTAGCGGAATACCTGTGCGAACCGTATAAATCTCAGGTATTTCCTTCAAAAAACTCGACTCCCTGCCTTTTTCTGTAATCAGGAACAACTTGTCTTTCGCCCTGGTGATGGCCACATAAAACAAACGCCGTTCCTCTTCCAACAACATATCGATGTTGGCTTTTTTTACTACCTGAAAAATCCGGTCTTCCAGCCAAATATCCGGAAAGCCACCGTAGCCATCCGTAAGGCCAACAATGAAAACCACCTTAGCCTCCAAGCCCTTGGCTGCGTGTATGGTTTTGTTTTGCACACGCAGGCCTTCCTTCTTGAGCCCTTCAAAATAGGGTGAGAACATTTTGCTGCGTCGATATAGAAACAGGATCTCTTCGCTAGGAATTCCCTCTTCCAAGCATTCACGTACCTTCTTCATACAATAATCTACATTCTCTTCCTCCAATACGCCGGCATACACTTCGATCTTATGGGGCGAGTTTTTTGAAGCGTGTATTTCTTTTTCGATTTTATATCGATTGTTTTTGATCACTTCATTGCTGGCGCCAACGATGTTTTGAGTGCTGCGATAATTCAGGTTTAATTTAATGATCTTTGAAGTAGGGAAATGTCGCTCAAAGTCAATGATATAATCCACATTGGAGCCGCGAAATCCGTAAATGCTTTGCCAATCATCTCCAACGCAAAAGAGCTGGGTCTGATCCGTAAGCAGTAGTTTTATTAAATCAACCTGAAGATTGTTGACATCCTGGAACTCGTCCACCAGAACGTATGGATATCGGGTGCGAACTTTATGTGCAATATCCTCCTGGTTTTTGAGGAGGGATACCGTCCGGGAAATCAGGTCATTAAAATCCAGATAGGATTTGTTGACGCAGTATTTTTCATATTCCAACACAATGGGAATGGCCAGTTCATAAAAATTCCGAACACGTTCGTGTTGATCTGCCCTTGCATTTAAAAGCACCTGTTCAGGGTTTAAACTTTCAACTTTGATCAGGTCTGTGATGCGCATAACTGTTCGCACAAATTCCTTTACATGATCTAAATGGCCCTTGAAAGCATCCTGAAAGGTAATGATTTTTGTGGTGCTGTACCCCGCAGGCAAGCGCCCCCTGACCAGATAATCCAAGGCTTGATTGAATAAGGCCGAGTTTTCAGCCATGTACTCGAATGTCTTCGCGTAAAGGATACCTCCCTCCTGGAACTGTTTCTCTTTGCCCTCCATCGGATAACTTCTGTTGCTTACATGCTCGATGTACAGATAGGCTGCCGGAATATAAAAATCAGGAGAAAAAGCAAAGTCTTTAACCAGCAAAGAAGGTTCGTATTGATAGGGTATGCTGTGCCGAAATAAGTAGTCCGCAATATACTGTTCTGATTTTGAGCGCACTTTGGTTCCGTCAAGGGTAGTGTAAAATTTCCCATCCTTGTGGCCGGATTGCATAACCCATTCTTTCAAATGGATCTTGTCTACAAGGTAATCCAACACATATCGCTTCAGGTCAAGCAAATATTGATGGTCTTCGCATTGATGCAGCATTATTTTGTAAAACACGTCGTAGGAAGTCTCCGGTGCGATGTATTTCGAAAACTCATCCTCTTCATTGCTTTTCTCCTCCCAAACAATCCTGAATTTATTGTCAAATTC
>JBJXGO010000208.1:0-2635 GCA_046160345.1 Saprospiraceae bacterium | reverse complement strand
GTAACTATACAGCCGCCTTCGGCGGCGTTGGCATGTGAGCTATAGCTGCGATGGCGCCGAAAACGGATTGGCCATTTTTGATGGTGGTGTCGATAATAGACCGGAGGATACAATAATGCTCCTGCCCGGTCTTGAACTGGCCGGAAACTTTAAGTTTGACCTTTACATTTCGGATACTTCTTTCAGAAGCATTGTTGTCGTAAGGTATTAGTGGGTCATAGAGGAACGGGAAAATGTATTGTCGATATTTGGTCATTGACTTTTGGAGGCTTATCGTCTTTTTGGCATTTTGGGCGGGGATGATTTGGGCAAGCAGGGAGTCAAGCTGGTTTTCTGTTTCTAAGGTTTGGGAGTGACCTCTGTCATAAGAGGGTTGAGCTTGCTTGAGTTTTATGGCTTTGAGTAAGAGTTCTTTGAATTCATTGGCCCAAGATGTTTTTTCTGCTTGTATCAGGTATAAAAGTTCGCGCAGCAGGTGGGCTATGCAAAGCTGGTGGTTTTTGGCGAAGGTTTTGATCTGTGCTTTCCACCGGTCGGAAGACAAGGTTGCCAAAGGGAACCCATTGGGGAACAGGGCATCTATGAGGACGCTGCCCCGGGAAGCAGATATAGCAATAAAGGTGATGAGGGTGCTTTGCCATACCCAAATCCATTGTTTTTTGCCGTTGACCTTGGCTCCGGTCTCATCGCCGCCCACTGCCCTGGATTGCTCCAGGGGTTTGCGCAAACCGTCCCAGATTGGGCGCGCCTTGTCAGCCATGCGTCCCACGATGTTCTCCAAAGTGCCTATGCTGATCGGCAAATGACAGATATGGGTAAAAAAGTCTTGAAGCCGTTTGTAGGGAATATATTGGTAGACATTGTGATAGACCGTTAAAGCCGAGATATTTGGGCCGTACTGGATGTGCTTGTCCACCCCTTCGGGGAAAGGTGCCACCTGAAAGTGTCCACAGTTGCAAGGGATGCCGTATGACAGAAATTCGGTTGTCTGCGCTTGGATGGGTGGAATATCTATCATCTGCCGACGTTCGACCAATTTGGCTTTTTCTGTATCCAAAGATTTGGCACAGATACCGCAGAAAAGAGGGACAAGCGGCGCAACAAAGTCGGGGTTGGGGGTCATCTCAAGTGTCGTTCCTTTATGGCCTGGCTGACCGCCAGGCTTAAGTCCCGAGGCAGTGCGAAGGCTTCGGGTCTTGCGCCGAAAATCACCACTTGGGGGCATGCTGCTGTTATTGCTGTCTTTGCGTACTGACATTTGTTCGACCCTGTTCGCCAGGTCAGACAACTTTTGGCTCAAAAGCAATACCTGCTCTCGCAATGCTTTGTTCTCTAATTCGAGCAAGGGAATACGAGACACCTGAAGGCGGAGTTCCGCATTCTCGGTCTCTAAAACCGCTATTCTTGCTATGTAATCAGACTCGATCAAGCTTGTTCACTCATTTTAAACGCCAAAAAATACAGCCATCTTGGAAATTGTCAACACTTTTTTTTCTAATTCTTTGCCGCCGAAGGCGGCTGTATAGTTACGTTTGATAAATACATAAGCCATTTTTTTCTTTAGTTTAATAAATTCTAAAAAGATCTACTTGAATTGCCTTGCTCCAAATGAATTTGAAAAATACCTGTTTCCAAGTTCCATCAATTGGTATTTCTGCTGCAAGGATACCTCATTTGCCTCTAAACGCAAAACCCATGACAACTTTTATAATATTTAGATTGCCTTCACCATCGCAAAAAACACGAAGCCACAAGAGCACCCAGCTCCTGTGGCTTCATCCATTTCTTTCCAAGCGGCTTATAGCTTCACCACCTTCCAAACCCTCTCACCATTCCCTGACCTGATTTTCAGAAAATAAATCCCTGCCGGAACATTCGCCGTGGGCAAAATTTCAGCCAGATCAATCAATGTTTTTCTTAGCACAATTTTACCTGAGACATCCGTCAATACCGCCTCGGCTTTATTGGGCAAACCAGCCGAAAATTCAATTTGCAAAAAATCGGAAAACGGGTTGGGTGAAACAACGGCTCCTGCCAAAGTTGGCTCGTTTGCATCGGCGCATACCACTACCTTAAGGCTGAAGGTGATAGAGCCACAATAGATGCCGTTCGCTCCGTATTGATACTTGACGGTTTTTGTGCCCACAGAAGCCCACTGGACTTTAATGGAATCTGTGCCCTGGCCTGATATGATTTGGTCGAGCGTATCGCTGAGCGTCCAAAGGATTTGGGGGTAAATGGGCGGCGAATCATACACAAACGGGGCAATTGCGTTGAGGCAAAATGGCGTGGGGATTTGTGCAAGAATGGAAAGCGGAAAGTTGGAATCGACATATGCTACCTCTGTACCCGAACATCCGACCGCATCTGTCACGGTTGCCGTATAGGTGCCCGCAGCAAGGCTGTCAATCGTTTGGGTAGTTTCTCCAGTACTCCACTGAAATTGATAGGGAGGAGTACCATCCAGTGGATCAGCCGTTGCCATCCCGGATGCGTAACCACAAGTATTATAACTGAACATTGAAGACTCTACCATTAATCCCCGGTCAATGATCAATACCGTATCTATGGCGGAACATCCGTTCACATCCGTCACGGATACCGTATAAGTGCCCGCGGCCAGATTTTCAATAAA